>CAZPLV010000024.1:0-17932 GCA_964587295.1 uncultured bacterium | reverse complement strand
TCGGCTGGCTCTACCGCATGACCCAGTTCAAATCCAAGAGCGAGAACCGCGACAGTGTCGGTGCAGGCCTGCTCAACTATCCGGTGCTTATGGCAGCGGACATCCTTGCCTACGACACCGCGCTCGTGCCGGTCGGTGAGGACCAGGTACAGCACATCGAGCTGACCCGTGACATCGCCGTGCGCTTCAACAACCTGTTCGGCGAAACGTTCGTGATTCCGAAGGCTGTCATTCCGGAGGCAGGCGCCCGGGTGATGGGCCTGGATGACCCGGAGGCGAAAATGAGCAAGTCGCTCGCCCACCGTCCCGGGCACGCCCTTGACCTGCTGGCGACCGACAAGCAGCTCCGCAAGGCCGTCATGTCCGCAGTCACCGACTCCGGTCGCGAGATTCGCTTCGAGCATGCGTCGCGCGGCGTGCGCAACCTGCTGGAGCTGTACGGCATCCTCCGCAACCTGCCCATGCCGGAAGTCGAAGCCGAATTTGAGGGCGAAGGCTACGGCACGCTGAAGAAAGCACTGGCTGAGGCCGTTATCGACACCGTCGGTCCGTTGCGCGACCGCGCCAATGAGCTGATGGAGGACGAAGCCGCCCTTGACGAGCTGCTTGCTGCCGGCGCCGAACGGGCGCGCTCGATAGCAGCGCCGGTCGTCGCACGGGTACGGGCAGCGATGGGAGTCGGTTGAGCAACGGCCGCCCCAGGCTCCTGTTCGTGTTCCTGGATGGTGTCGGTCTGGGCACTGATGACGCGGACCGCAATCCGCTGGCAAGTGCAGGCGATCCGGCTCTGACCCGTCTGCTGGGCGGACAGCTCACCGCGTCACTGGCGCCGTTCAGCAGGCCGGACCTAATCTTCAGCCATGTCGATGCCACGCTCGGTGTTGCCGGCCTGCCGCAATCCGCCACCGGCCAGTCCACCCTGCTGACGGGCCGCAATGCCGCTGAGGTGATGGGTGGCCATTACGGTCCCTGGCCCGGGCCGACGCTGAAGAAGCTGCTTGACGCAGGCAACCTGTTCAGCGCCAGCCTGGATCACGGACTTTCTGCCACCATCGCCAACCTGTACCCGCCCATGTACTTCACGGGCCTGGAGCAGGGCCGCCAGCGGGTGAATGCCCCCGTGCACGCGGCGCTCGAGGCGGGATTGGAATTGCGCCAGCTGGCTGAGTTTGAAGCCGGTGAGGCGACCAGTGCTGACCTGACAGGTGAGTACCTGAACCGACTGGTGCCGGGCAGCCGTCAGCTCACCCCGACTGAATCAGGGCGTGAACTTCGCCGCCTGGCAAACCGGCACGACTTCACGTTCTTTGATTTCTGGCTGAGTGACCAGGTAGGCCACCGGGGCACATTGCAGGACGCCGAGGAGCTGGTCCGCAAACTGACGGCCTTTCTCGCTGCAGTGCTGGCACCGGCTGACGATGGGGTCACGGTGCTGGTCACTGCGGACCACGGCAACCTCGAGGACAAGTCGGTCCGTACGCACACCACAGCAGCGGTGCCGCTGCTGGCCAGTGGCCCGGCTGCAGACCGGTTCGCGGGCGTAAGGGACCTGACCGGCGTAGCTCCGGTCATCAGTGACCTGCTTGAAGTGAAACTCAGCCCAGACCGATGATTATCAGCGCTTCGTACCACGCGCCCGCAATCAGGAGCAGTCCTGCGATGGGCAGCATCAGCAGCAGTTTCGAGACAGCTTCCGGCAGTGCGGTCATTCCCTTGCGGACCAGTGTCACCAGCAGGAAACCCCCGCCGGCAATCACCGTGAAGTAGGCGAGCAGTTCCAGCAGCAGAAGCACACCGATCAGCAGGAACTCAATGCCCGTCGGCTGGATCATCCCGAACGGAATGGCCTGCGCGAAGAACGAGAAGCCGCCGAACAGGTAAGCCGGAATGCCGAACAGGAGCGCCAGGCTGAACAGGGTTGAGGCTGACACCACCACGAAGTTCTGGTGGAAGGTGACTGTGGCGGCACGAGGAATGTTGCCGCTCATGTATGCCTCGGTCGCACCGACACCGGTCACTGCGGATTCAACAGTTTCCATGACTGCGGCCGTGCATTCGTCAGGCAGGTTCGAGCCTGTGATGATACCGGCGCCGAACAGGCCGAAGAGCAGTACCAGCGAAAAGGTGTAGGCCCGGCGGTGCTCGCGGATCACTGCCAGCCCGCGCCTGAGGACGCGGCGCAGAAGGCCCGGCCGGATGAGCATGAGCACGGCCAGTCCGCTCAGCACGGAGAAAGTCCAGGCTGCCGCGGGGGTCTGCACCCAGGCGCGGATGCCCGAAGGGGGAGCCTGACGGAAGCCGACCTGCACTACCTGCCATTCGCCCGCCTGTTCCAGCAGTTCCACCTGTACGACGGCCAGCTGCTCGGAGGGTCCGACCGCCGAATACGAGAAAATCCGCCTGTCCGCCTCATCGCTGGGCCGCTCCAGCCGGTCGTCCAGATTCACCCTGGTTCCTTCCGGTGGCGGCGGATTGACCAGCAGCGTGGGAATCGCCTGGCACAGCTCCACCGTGCTCATGGCTGCAAGCGAGTCGATGGTCGGCGCAGAGCGGCCCTGCCACTCAATAACGGCCGCATCAGCAACTTCTTCTGCTGTCTGCAGGGGATTCTGCGCTGCTGACACCGCCAGGAGCAGCAGGAGAATGGTGAAAATCAAGGTCTTGGGTCGGAACTGTCCGGGTGCTGTCACTCGCAAGAGCATAACCTGCGCCCTGTGTCTTGCCGGTAGTAGAATTCGGGCCGTGGCGGGCAATCTTCTCAACCTGGGCTGGCGGACCGTTCAGGCGTTCATTCCGGCGCTGGTCCGCCCGGATGACCGCTTCGCCCGTGACTGGCTCAGCGACCCGGAATACGGCCTTTACCTGCGGATGGACAGGCGGGACCGTGCCCACAGCGTTCTGGTGGCCCGCCGGCTGCTCCACCTCGGTGCCAGCAGCCGCGATACGGTTGCGGCAGCACTGCTGCATGACGTAGCCAAATCACTGCTGCCGTTCAGTGCGCTGAACAGGATTATCGTGCACCTGTACCGACCCGCAGGGCTGCCGGCCGAACCGCTTGGGCGCGGTCTGCGCGGCGCGCTGCAGCTGCGGGAGCATCACGAAGAGATTGGAGCCCGGATGATCGAACAGGCCGGAGGTTCGAGTGAAGTGGCCCGGCTGGTCCGGGCCATGGGATCACCGGTCGGCGGCGACCGGAAAGTGGAGCTGCTGCGGCAGGCGGATGACGGGACATGAGTGAAGCTGTCAGCTGGCTGATGGCGCTGCAGCGTTTCGGCATGAAGCCCGGGCAGGAGCGCATGCATGAGCTTCTGCGTCGTCTGGGTCGGCCTGATGACGGCATCCGGCTGGTGCTGGTCGGCGGCACCAACGGCAAGGGCAGCACCGCCAGCATGCTGGCAGGCGCCCTGAGCGCCGCCGGTGAGCGGACGGGCCTGTTCACGAGTCCGCACCTGGTCAGCGTGATGGAACGGTTCACGGTTGACGGCAGGCAGCTCGGACTGCAGCAGCTTGAAGAAGTGATCGGGGCAGTCAGGCCACTGGCCACCGAGCTGGAGGCCACCTTCTTCGAGGTGATGGTGGCCTGTGCCTGGCTGCTGTTCAGGCAGGCCGGCTGCAGCACCTGCGTCTTCGAGGTTGGTCTGGGTGGCCGCTTTGACGCGACCAACGCCAGTGAACCTGACCTGAGCATCATCACCAACGTGGAGCTGGACCATACAGAGGTGCTGGGTGAAACCGTGGCGGAGATAGCAGCTGACAAGGCCCACCTGATGCGGCACGATCGCCCCGTGCTCACCGCGGCCGTCGCCGGGGCGGCAGCGGTGCTTGAGGACCATGCCGCCGCCGTGGGTGCCCGCCTGTGGCGCCTCGGGGAGGAAGTGCGCGTTCGCAGCGGCCCGGCAGATTTCTCGGGAACGGAACTGACGGTGTCGTCGGGAAACTGGGAACTGGAGCTGAAAACCCCGCTGGCCGGGGCGTTCCAGGCGGTCAACACTGCGCTGGCCGCCACTGCCGCCCACCTGCTGGGTGTCCCTGACGGGAAGATTGTGGACGGCGTGGGGCAGACCCGCTGGCCGGGCCGCCTTGAGCTGATTGAGTCACTGGAGCGCAACTGGCTTCTGGACGGCGCGCACAATCCGGCTGCCGCGCGCGCGCTGACCTCGGCCCTGGCTGCACTCGGTGCACGGCCCGGGGTGCTCATAGTCGGGCTCACCGCGGACAAGGACGTGAGCGGGGTCAGCCGGGAACTGGACGGCCTCGCCCCGACGGTCATCGTCACGCGGGCTGAACTTAGTCCCAGGGCTCTGGATCCGGCGGAACTGGAGAAACTGCTGGGGCCGGCGGCGCTGCAGGCCAGCAATCCGGCCGAGGCCGTGGAGCTTGCCCGGCGGCTGAGCAAACCCGATGAACTGATTGTGGTGGCCGGCAGCCTCTATCTGCTGGGTGAACTGAGGCCGCTGCTCAGCGGTCAGAAACCAGAGGGTTACGAGCGCTGGCAGTGAGTGGCAGGTGCTTCCAGGTGATGAGCACAACCAGCAGCAGCATGCCGCCGGCCCGGAGCAGACTGCCGTCCGTTGCCTGCAGTTCAATGACCAGTACGGCCAGTCCGGCCGCCACCACCGTGATGATGCTGGCCAGGTTCACATTGCGGGTGATCAGCACGAGCAGTGCAATCAGCACCAGAGCGCATAACGCCACCAGCGAGTAGCCGGGCAGCAGCACACCGAAAGCCACGGCCAGCGCCTTGCCGCCACGGAAGCCTGCAAAGACGGAGAACATGTGACCGAGGCCGGCTCCGACCGGCGTCACAGCCAGAGCCAGATTGGCGGCCAGGCTGGAGTCCGGAGCAATCTGTCCAGCCAGCCAGCCTGCCAGCAGCATTGCCGCCGCACCTTTGAGGACATCAAAAGCGAACGTCAGGATGCCGATCAGCGGACCCAGGTTGCGCAGGGCGTTCATCGTGCCCATGTTGCCGGAGCCTGTGGCGAAGATGTCGCGGCCACCCAGGCGGGCAAACAGCTGGGCGGACGGTATGGAGCCCAGCACGTAGGAGCTGACGAGTGCGGTGAGGACGACAATGAGTTCAGACATGGGTCACGGCTCCGCCCAGACCGGACACTTCGCTGCTGCGCAGCCGCCGGACATGGAAATCAAGATACTGGTTAAGCAGTTGCCAGTGTTCACTGCGGCTGGACAGTTTCAGTCCGAGGGCCTCGCGCAGGCTGACGCTGAGCAGCTGCCTCAGTTCGGCTGCGGTGTCCGGTGTGAGTACGCGCCCTGTCCTGCAGCCTGAGCAGCTGAAACTGCCGGCCGGGATGTCCAGCCGGTCGAGGCCGGCATCCGTGCCGCAGACCGGACATGAGCCGCTGCGCGGTGCCAGACCGGCGACGCGCAGCATGCCCCAGGCGTACATGAGAGCGACCTTTTCGGGATCGTCCGAGCGGCACAGTCCGCGCAGTCCGCTGGCAAGGTAGTCGTAAAGCGGTTCGCCGTAATCAACCTCGACTGTCAGGGCGTCACTCAGTTCGGCCAGGTAATGGGCCAGCGGATACAGGTCGGGTCCGCTCAGGCCGGGCAGCATGCCGTTGAGTGTCACCTGGGTGATGATCGGCAGGTCGGTTGCCTTGCGGCGGTAAAACTGGATTGACACGTCATTGAACAGGCTCAGCCTGCCGGCGTTACCGGCGCTGCTGCGTCCTGAACGGGCCAGGGCACGGAACTTGCCGCTCCTGCCGAGCAACGTCGCCAGGACGTCCCCGTTGGGCATGCTCTTGCGGTGCAGCACAATGCCACTGGTAGTCGTATAGCGCGAGCGCATCAGGCTGATTGTAAGCCCTGGGCCCCGCGCTTAACCATGCGCAGGGCGCCATGAGCAGACTTCAGTCGCTGCGGGCTTTGCCGAAGGCCATGCGCAGGCGGAACATTCCGCTCTTGTGGCGCTTCGCTGCCTCGGCCTCATCGATGCCGAGTTCCCGGGCGGCCTCAGCCAGTGACTGCGCTGCACGGCCCATGCCCTCGACCCGGGTGACCACGGCCGCAACATCCTCCGGCAGCCTGTCCAGATGTTCTGCCAGCTGCAAGGTGGTGGCTTTGGGCTTCTTCGCCGCGGCCTTCTTTTTCTTTGCAGGAGCCTTCTTTTTGGCAGCCGGCTTCTTCTTTGCCGCGCCGGCACGCTTCTTCACGGGCTTGCCGCGTTCCTCAAGCAGAGCCAGCGACTGCTTCATGTCCAGCGAGTCGACGTCAGTGTCCTTGGGCAGTGACGCGTTGCGGGCACCGTCCGTCAGGTAGGGACCGTAGCGGCCGGTCCTGACCTCCACGCTCTCACCGGACTGCGGGTGCTCACCGATCACGCGCAGCGGCCGGTTGCGTTCCTCCTTGCGTCTGATCAGTTCCAGGGCGGTGTCGAACTGCACCTGCAGCACATCCTGGTCCTTGGGCAGCGAGGCAAACAGGCTGCCGTGCTTCACAAACGGGCCGAAGCGGCCAATGCCGGCTTCTATCTGTTTGCCTGAGTCGGGGTGCTCGCCAAGCGGGCGGGGCAGCGACAGCAGTCCGGCCGCCAGCTCCGGTGTCACGTCCGCGGGCGAGACGCCACGCGGCAGACTGGTGCGTTTGGGCTTTGGTCCGTCATCCGTGTCCGGTCCAAGCTGCAGGTAAGGGCCGTAAGGACCGCGCTTAAGCAGCATCGGCTCGTCGCTGCCCGGGTAGTCACCGATTGACTGGCTGCCCATTGAACCTTCCTGCAGCAGCTCATCGATGTACTCACGGGTCACGTCCGCGGGAGCGATGTCTTCGGGAATGTTGACGTTGACGGGCTTGCCGCCCACTTCGCCCTCAACGTAAGGACCGTAACGGCCCACGTGGATGACGTGCGGTTCCCACTTGTCGGCCTCGATGGTCGAGATGGCGCGTGCGTCAATCGCCCCGAGTCCGTCCTGTACCCGCGCTTCTATGCCCTGGTCGCCCAGGTAGAAGTTCTTCAGGTAGGGGACGGCGTCCAGGTCACCTGCCGCGATGTCATCAAGCGCCTGCTCCATGTTGGCGGTGAATTCAGTGTCGACCAGATGACGGAACTGGTGCTCGAGCAGGTTGTTGGTGGCGAATGCCGTGAAGGTGGGAACAAGCTGGCTGCCGTTCTTGCGGGCGTAGCCACGGTTCAGCACCGTGTCGATGATGCTGGCGTAAGTGCTGGGCCGGCCGATGCCTTCGGCTTCCAGCATTTTCACCAAGGACGCTTCCGTGAAACGGGCAGGCGGCTTGGTTTCGTGCCCGATGCTTTCCACACCCTGCTGGTCGAGTGTTTCGTTTTCCGTGAGTTCCGGCAAGGGCTGTTCGCGCTCGTCGAGTGCCGCGTCGGGATCATCGGACCCTTCCACGTAAGCGCGGAAGAAGCCCGCGAATACCGTGCTGCGGCCGCTGGCGCGGAAGTTCAGGTTGTCCGTTTCCAGCTCACCGGTTGTGAACCTGCCGTTCAGTTCCGAACGGATGCGGGCCGTGACGAACTTCAGGCGGGCGTTGGCCATCTGAGTGGCCACGGTGCGCTTCCAGATCAGGTCGTAGAGCTGTGCCTCACGTCCGTCCAGCCCGAGTTCATCGCGGGTGCGCATGTCGCCGCCGGCAGGCCGGATGGCCTCGTGGGCTTCCTGAGCTCCCTTGGACCTGGTGGCAAACTGGCGCGGTTCCGAGTGCAGGTACTCCGTGCCATAACGACGCTCGATGGCTGCCCGGCTCCCGTTTATGGCTTCCTGCGCCAGGTTGGTGGAGTCGGTTCGCATGTAGGTGATGAAGCCGTTCTCGTACAGGCTCTGCGCCACACGCATGGTGTCACGCGCGCTCATTCCGAGTTTGCGGCTGGCTTCCTGCTGCAGGGTTGAAGTCGTGAACGGGGCGGCTGGCGTGCGGGTCACGAACCGTTCCTCGATCTTCTGCACCCGCCAGTCGCCCGCCTCGGCCATCCCACGCAGCCTGACTGCTTCGTCTTCGGAAAGCAGCAGTACGTCGCGGCCGGCCACAGTGCCTTCCTTCAGGCGACCGGTGTTGTCATCAAAGTCACGGCCGGTGGCGACCCGCAGGTCACCGACGTGGGTCAGAACCGATTCGAAGCTGCCCTTCTCCGACGTCTGCTTGCTCAGGCGTGCCTTCAGGTCCCAATAGCTGGCCGGTATGAAGGCAAGACGTTCCTTTTCGCGGAGGACCAGCAGGCGCACCGCGACACTCTGCACGCGGCCCGCGGATAGCTTCGGGGCAATCTTGCGCCACAGCAGGGGAGAAACGGTGTAGCCGACCAGCCGGTCGAGTACCCGTCGCGTTTCCTGCGCATCAACCATTCTGCGGTCAATCTGCCGGGTGTCATCCAGGGCCCGGTTGATTGCATCCTCGGTAATCTCATGGAAAACCATGCGCTTGATGGGCACCTTGGGGTCAAGCAGTTCCACCAGGTGCCAGCCGATGGATTCACCTTCACGGTCTTCATCCGTCGCGATATAGACTTCGCTGGCGCCTTCAAGCAGTTTCTTCAGGCGGTTCACGACCTGGCGCTTGCGTGGTGAGACTACATAAAGTGGTTTGAAACCGTCGTCAACCTGAACGCCAAGACGCGCCCAGGGCTGGTCCTTGAACTTTGCCGGTATCTCGGCGGCGCTGGCAGGCAGGTCGCGGACGTGACCCATGCTGGCCTCGACCTCGAACCCGGCAGGCAGATAGCGCCGGATGGTCCGTGCCTTGGTCGGGGACTCGACGATCACGAGTTTCTTGTCAGTGGACTTGCTCAACCGTTCACCTCAGACTGGCAGCGTGAAAGTACGTCAGGGCAGCCGGGCTGTAAAGCCGGTGCCAGGTTTGTCAGCTTACCTGTCACGCAACGGCGCTAATTATACGGAGAGTAAGGCGATTGTCAAGCAGCCGGCTTCACGCGGTTCAGAGGGAGCGGCGGTGAGCGATGGCCCTGCCGAGCGTGACCTCATCGGCATATTCCAGGTCTCCGCCCACCGGCAGGCCGTAGGCAATACGGGATGCGGGAATGTGGGCGTCCTGCAGCAGGCGGGCCAGGTACATCGCAGTTGCCTCGCCCTCGACAGTGGTGGAAGTGGCCAGGATGACCTCGGTCACTCCCTCGAGTCGCTCCGTGAGCTGACCGAGCGAGAGCTGGTCGGGGCCGATGCCGTTCATGGGGGAGAGCGCCCCGTGCAGTACGTGATACAGCCCGTCGTACTCTCCGCTGCGTTCCAGGGCGAGTACGTCCGCGGGATGCTCGACGACACAGATGAGCGCCTGGTTGCGCAGCGAATCAGCGCAGATCGAGCATGACTCCTGGCGGGCGTCCATTATGTTCAGGCACACCGGGCAGGTGGCCAGGCCGGCCTTGGAGTCCAGGATGGCCTGAGCCAGGTCGCGGACTTCGTCTTCGGGCTGGCTGAACAGGTGGAACGCCAGCCGCTGCGCGCTCTTGGGTCCGACTCCCGGCAGCCGGCCCAGCTCCCGGATGAGCCGCACGAGTGAAGGCGGGTATTTCAGAACAGGCCGCCCATACCGCCCATGCCACCCATTCCGCCGAGCACGGAGCCCATTTCGCGTTCCTGCAGTTCCTTTGCCTTGCGCTGGGCGTCATTGACTGCGGCGGTGATCAGGTCCTCGAGCAGTTCGATGTCTTCGGGGTCGACTGTTTTCGGGTCTATGTTGATTGCGGTGATGGTGCCGTCACCGGTTGCGGTCACTTTCACGAGGCCGGCGCCGGAGCTGCCTTCCACGTTCATGCCTGCCAGGCGCTCCTGCGTTTCACGCATCTTCTCCTGGGCCTGCTGGGCTTGCTTCATCAGCTTCTGGATGTTCATAGCTCTCGGATTCTACCCCCAAGGCAGGGTCCTCTTCAGTAGCCGCCAGCTTCTCACGGCTGATGATGCGGCCGGGAAACAGTTCCTGGACGAGCTGCACGCCTGGGCCCGCTGCGCCGGCCAGGACTTCTGCGGAACGGGCTGCCGGCCTGTTGTGCTCCGGGGCCGGAGCGGGATCGCGACGGGGTGTCCGGGCTGGACCTGGTGCTGCCCCGTCCGGGCTGTCATCCGGGGCCCGGGGCGGGGGAGCGTCGGCAGGTTCGGGCCATGCGCCGCTGTCGGCATCCGACCACAGGTCGTCCGCTGGCGCTGCGGTTTTTGTTTCCGGTGCCTCAGCGGGCGCCTCATCACGGGCGGGTGCTGCCGCTCTCGGTTTCGGGGCGGCCGGCCTGGCCGTGCGCCCCGTCAGGCTTTTTTTGCCGCCTCACCCCCGGGACCGCGGATCACAACAGTGAAATCCGGTCCGGCGACGCGCTTTATGAGCTCTTCGAGTTCGTCCGTGCGCTTGAGGATCTGCGTGTGATGGAAGCGGCCGTGCTCGGGGTAGTCGAGCGTCAGTACGGTGCCGTCAAGTGAATCCTGGGCAGGAGCGAGGAATGCACGGAGCTGGCCGCTTGCCTCCTCGCGGATGCTGTGGAAGCTGAAACGCCGCTTGGGAGTGCTTTGCGCCGCTGCCGGCCCGGGGGCGGTCCGGGTGGCTTTCTGCTGGGTCTTCGCTGCGGGTCTCGCCGGACGGGCCAGGGGATCGAACTCGGGAATGTCGCTGGCTGCAGGTGCCGGCGCTGCCGCAGGCTGTGCGGCCGGAGCCTCAGCTGGCGGTTGCAGGCTGTTCAAAGCCTTGATAAGGGCCACCTCGAGTGAGAACAGGTCATCGCGGCGCACGAAGCGTTCCTGCTCGTCATCCAGCAGGGCAATCATGCGCATGAGTGCGGGGGTATCAAGTCCGACGGTGAAGCCGGCCGTGCCGGTCAGTCTGTTGACCAGGGCGTCACGGAGCGTGACGTTCAGGCGCTCCGCCAGGCTGCGTGGTGCGAAACCGTCATGGTAGAGACCGGTCGCCTCGGCGATGGCCGCGTTGATATCCGCTTCACTGAGACTGCGTGCGAGCCGCTCCAGCCGTTCGGCGGGCGGCAGACCCAGGGCCTCGGTTACGGCGGCAACGGATATTTCGGCTCCCGGGGTCAGCAGGCGTTCAAGCAGCGATTCGGCGTCACGCATGGCGCCTTCGGCCGAACGGGCAACCAGGGACAGTGCGTCAGGTTCGGCTTCAACGCCTGCCGTGGCAGTGATGCGCTCCAGCTTGGTGCGGATCTCGTCATCGGCCAGGCGGCGGAAACGGTAATGCTGGCAGCGCGAGAGCACCGTCGGCGGCAGCTTCTCGGGTTCCGTGGTCGCCAGAATGAACACCAGGCGGGGCGGTGGTTCCTCAAGCGTCTTGAGCAGCGCGTTGGCGGCAGCCCGGCTCAGCATGTGCGCTTCGTCCAGGATCCAGACGCGCATGCCGCCACGCATGCTGGCAAGTCCGACCTTTTCACGGAGGTCACGGATGTCATCAACTGAATTGTTGCTGGCCGCGTCCAGTTCAATCACGTCAGGGTGCGAACCCTGGGCAACCAGACGGCAGTCCTCGCATTCACCGCACGGTTTGCCCGAGTCGGCGCTGCAGTTGACGGCCATGGCGAGCAGGCGGGCGCTGGTGGTCTTGCCGACCCCGCGGGGACCGGAAAACAGATAGGCGTGGCCGAGCCGGTCCTGGTCGATGGCCGCACTCAGCAGCCGCGTCACATGATCCTGGCCGATCACGTCCCCGAAAGTCCGCGGGCGTGACCTTTGTGAAATCGCTGTCACGTGCGGATTCTATCACCTCATTTTCATGCTGCCCGCTGCCGGCGCGGGGTAGCATCGCGCATGGGGCTGACAGTGGCGTTTGGCGGAGGCACCGCGCGTGCCATGGCGCATGTGGGGGTGCTGCTGGCACTCAACGAGGCCGGGATCCGGCCGGCTGCTGCTGCCGGCACTTCCTTCGGTGCCATCGTGGCCGCACTGTTCGCACTTGATGTTGCTCCTGACGAGATGGCGCGGCTGCTCACCGCCCACCCGGTCCGGCGGATCTGGGCCCAGGGCCTGGACTTCGGCCTGCATCGGCTGAGTCTGGTGCACGGCCGCAGGCTGGAGCGCTGGCTGGATGAAACGCTCTATCACGGGGCGACTTTCAGCGACCTGAAGAAACCACTTGCGCTGGCCACCACCAGCCTCGATGACGGCGAATTGCAGCTCGTGCAGGAAGGCCCGATTGCCCGGGCCGTGCTTGCCTCCTGTTCGTTGCCACTGCTGTTTGCTCCCGTTGAGATTGACGGAAAGTGGCTCGTGGATGGCGGCTTCGTCGAAGCGGTGCCGTTCCGGGCGGCAGTGCTGCTGGACACCGGGCCGGTGCTGGGCATCAACACCGGAATTGACACGGAAAATGCCTCAATGGTGAGGGTCCTGCGCGGCCTGAGGCAGCGGCGCTGGGCCCGCTCGTTTTCAGACTGGAGTGTGGCCCGTCCCACGGGCACGGCCACGGGCAGGGCCGCACGCGGGCTGGGCTGGGCAGCCCGGTCGTACGCACGGGAGCAGTTGCTGCCTGAGGGCGCAACCCTGCTTCGAGTCGATCCGGGCATAGCGTGGTGGGATTTCCATAGGATGCAGTCAGCGGTTGCCGCCGGCCTTGAAGCCGGCAGGCAGGCTGTGGCTGCCGGTCTGGTTCCCAGGCCTGAGCCGCTGAACGATCCGCCGGAGGTTGATGATGCACAATCCGGGCAGCTGGTTGCTGACGGGACTGAATGAACAGGGCTGGTGGGGTGCCCTGCTGGAGCTCGAGCGTGCGCTGGACACGGAAGACGGTGCGGTGGTTGGCCCTTACATGAGGCTTTACCGGGGCCTGCTGGAAGTGAACGCCGACAGTGTGCCCGCGGCCCTTGCCGGGGAACTGCTGCACGGGCCCATGGCTGCCACAGCGGAACGGCTGCGCAGCGGCTCGCTCCTGAGGGCGCTGCGGCTGGATCTTGAGCGGCTGTCGCGGCTGGCAGCCAGCGACTGGCAGCAGCTTGCGGCTGCGCGCAGTGCACAGCCGCTGCCACAACTGTCCGGACTGGCGGAGCAGGTGCCGCCGCTGGTGGCCGAACTGGCTGAACAGCTCCGGACCGGTGCTGCCGCAACTGATTGGCTCAATGCAACCTATGAACGCCAGGGGCAGGGGCGGCTGGCTGCAGGACTTGCCTGGCAGTTCAGCGGCAGTGGACTTGAGCTGATCGAACGGCCGGCCCGGGATGAGTTTGCGGCACTGCACGGACTTGATGACCAGCTCGCACAGCTGAAGCAGGCGGTGGGACCGTGGCTCGAGGGCCGGCCCAGTCTGAACGTACTGCTCTACGGTCCGCGCGGCAGCGGCAAATCCACAGCGGCACGGGCGTTGCTCAGGGCATTCTCGGACCGGGGCCTGCGCCTCATCCAGGTGCCGCCGCGCGAACTCGGGCACCTGCCGGCCCTGCTGGATGAGCTGGCGCACAGTCCCCTGAAGTTCGTGCTGTTCGTGGATGACCTGAGTTTCGGCCGGCACGACAGCGAATGGCGGCAGTTCAAATCACTGCTGGACGGCACACTGCAGGAGCAGCCCGGCAACGTCATGTTCCTGGCCACCAGCAACAGGCGCCAGCTGCTGGCCCAGCGGTTCGGTGACCGCCCGGACCCGCTCAACGAGGACGTGCACGCCTGGGACACCCAGGACGAGCAGCTCGCCTTCAGCGACAGGTTCGGACTGGTGATAACCTTCCCGGCTGCAGACCAGCGGCGTTACCTAGCCATCGTCGGTCAGCTGGCCCGGGAACGCGGACTTGACGGCGGGGAGCTTTCCGGGGCCGCCCTGCTGTTCGCGCGCCGGGGCAACGGCATGTCCGGTCGCACGGCCCGGCACTTCGTCGACAGTCTGGTCGGGGGTTAGCGGATTCTTAAGTCAGGCTCACGGTACTGCCCGCCATGGGTGATAGCATTACCGCCAGTTCAAGGAGGTTCCTGATGCGTGCCCTGCTGGCATTTTTTACGCTGTTGCTCCTGGTTTCCTGCGCACCGGATTCGCAACCCGCAGTACATGAAGTCAATATTGTCGGTTCCGAGTATGTCCGGGTGACCTGGTTTTACGGCCAGCCCCGTGAGATGCAGCTGGGGGACCAGCCTCTCTCGCTGGTCCGCAATCCCGACCGGCCGGATGGTCCGCTGGTCGTCACCCAGGCTCTGAGTGTCAACGGGGAGCCTTTCCTGCGCGATCCGTTGCCCAGGCTGAACCGTGCGCCGACTGAGGCGCGCTATGTGGCCGGCAGCAGTGACATGCGCGTCGTCGTGGGCCAGAATGCCGCCCAGGTACTGTATTGGGACGGCGATCTGTGGTTCACCCTGCTTGAGGACGCCAGTGCCGGAGTCAATACCCGGGTCGTACCCGTGCCGCGTCTCTCCGGCCTGCAGGGCCTGGCCCAGCTGACCCGCTCGGAGGCCACCGCACTGCAGACGTACCTGGAGAGCCGCGGACCGGCGGTGCTCACGGTTCTTGACACGCTGCCGGGCCAGCCGCGCAACGTAGCCGGCGCGGAGGAGTACCTGCGCAGCGGCTTCTACATCCAGCGGCAGATTCCCACCCTGGCCGCCGAGCAGCGTCCAGCGGAGGAAGAAGTGTTCTTTGATGTGATTGCTTCGGGTGGACAGGCGGTTATCGGTGACGAGGCCCGTTACGTGCTGATCAGCGATGAGGCCGGCCTCAGGCAGTACTGGAATGCCGCGCACGCCTCGCTGCTGACCCCGCCGCCCGTCCCCTCTGTGGACTTCAGCCGCGAGACGGTGCTGGCCCTGTTCATGGGCAGCAGGCCCAGCGGTGGCTATTCCATCGGACTGGCGGGCCTGAGTGCGGTTTCAGGCGAGTACTATGCGGACATCAACCTGGGCGAGCCCGCAGCGGGAACAATGACCAGCATGGCGCTGACCTCACCCTGGCAGATGGTCCGGATCCTTCGGGGCGGTGTAAACACCGTGTGGCTGCGTGACGCAGCGACCGGTGAGATTCTCGGAGCCACCGTCCGCTAGAGTCCTGCCTCCGGACGCCCAGTCCATCAGGTCAGGGCGTCCGGAGAGAACAGGCGCTGGTACTCCTGACTGACGTAACGGTCGGTCATTCCCGCAAGATAGTCGATGATGGAACGGTTGAGACCGCGTTCCTCCTCGAACC
Organism: uncultured bacterium; assembly: GCA_964587295.1. GTDB lineage: Bacteria > Deinococcota > Deinococci > Deinococcales > Trueperaceae > CALDPK01. Next base: position 2,854 of record CAZPLV010000024.1, on the reverse strand, counting down.
TGCGCACGCTCGGCGGCAACATGCTCGGTGTTTCCTGGTAGGCGAGGTAGATGCGCTCGAGGATATGGTTCGCCTTCATCGTCATCCGGATGAGCCGGTGGTGGTAGTAGAAGTTCTCGTACAGGAAAGCCTTGAGTTCCTTCAGCTGCGGCGCCAGTTCAGGGCTGTTGCCGACCAGCTTGCGGCCTGCCCGGCGCACGTCAGCCACTGACTTCACGCCTGCAGCCCCGATTTCCCTGGCGGTGTTCTCGCTGGCGTCTTCAATCATCAGACCGAGCAGCTCCCGGACCAGCAGATAGCGGTCACCGTCACTGAACCCCAGCGGATCAAGCCCCAGCTGCTCCATGAGCCTGCCGATGACCGGTACCTCTGTAATCTGCTGCGGGCTCAGATGCCCTGAGCGCAGACCGTCATCAAGGTCATGAGCGTTGTAGGCCAGTTCATCGGCAATGTTCACGACCTGCGCTTCCAGGCCGGCTTCCTTGTCCGGTTCCCACTGGGCGTCCGGCAGGTCGTATTCGGTTTCGTGCTTCATGATGCCCTCAAGCGTTTCCCAGGTCAGGTTCAGGCCGGGGAAGTCAGCGTAGCGCCGTTCCAGCTTCGTCACTATCCGCAGGGTCTGCTTGTTGTGGTCAAAGCCGCCGAAATCGGCCGCCAGGTCATTCAGTGCCTTCTCACCGGCATGACCGAAGGGCGGATGGCCCAGGTCGTGTGCCAGGGCGATGGTCTCCGCAAGATCCTCATTCAGTCCCAGTGACCGGGACACCGCCCGGGCAACCTGGGCGACTTCCAGCGTGTGGGTGAGCCGGGTGCGGTAATGGTCGCCCTCGGTGTTCACAAACACCTGGGTCTTGTACTCAAGGCGCCGGAAGGCCGTGGTGTGGATTACCCGGTCCCGGTCCTTCTGGTAGGCTGTGCGGCGCGCACTCTCACCTTCTTCAGTCAGCCGTCCGCGTGACTCATCCGCGAAACTGGCGTAGGGAGCTAGGATGGTGTGCTCGTTCGCTTCGAGTTGCAACCTGTCTGTAAGCATAGTGTCAGGCAGTTTAGCACCGCGACCCGGAAGGGAAGAATACGTGCCGGACCATTCACAGGCCATCCAGGCTGAACTTGACCGTTATCTGGAGTTTGCTGTCTCCACCGCGCAGGACGCTGGCAGGGTGACACTCCGCTATTTCCGCAACGAACTCGAGGCCAGCTTCAAGGAAGACGAATCACCCGTGACCCGGGCCGACATCGAAGCCGAGGAGCTCATCCGCAGCCGCATTGAGCGCGACCTGCCCGATCACGACATCGTCGGGGAAGAGGGCGGGGAAAGCCTGAGCGGTTCGCGCTTCCGCTGGTTTGTCGATCCGATTGACGGCACCAAATCGTTCGTCCGCGGCGTTCCGCTCTATGGTGTGCTCATGGGGCTGGAAGTCGACGGTTACGTCGAGGCGGGAGTGGTGCACTTCCCGGCGCTGGGTGACACGCTCTGGGCCCGTTCCGGCGGCGGCGCGTTCCTGAACGGCCGGCGCGTGAGGGTCGCCCAGACGGAATCACTCGCGGCCGGCACGCTGGCCTACACGGACATGGGCAATTTCGCTCCCCACGGCCGCCAGCAGGCATTCGAGCGCCTGGCCGCTGCAGTGCAGGTGCGCGCAGGCTGGTCCGACGCGTTCGGCCACGCTCTGGTTGCCTCCGGCCGGATTGAACTGATGCTGGACCCGGTCATGAATGCCTGGGACTGCGGTCCGTTTCCCGTGCTGCTGCGTGAGGCGGGCGGATTTTTCGGCAGCTGGTCCGGTGAGGAAGGCATGCACCATGGTGAGGCCATCTCGACGACCAGCCGTCTGCTGCCGGAGGTGCTGGCGCTGATTTCCGGCGCTGACGCTACCGCCGGCTGACAGTCAGGCTGCTACACTTTCCCCATGCACACGGCCCTGAAGGCGCGCCGCGCCACCCCTACAGTGCAGGTCGGTTCCGTACCGGTCGGTTCACTCCATCCGGTGGTGGTGCAGTCCATGACAAACACCGACACGGCTGACGTTGCCTCAACGGTCAACCAGGTCGTTACCCTTGCCCGGGCGGGCAGCGAGATCGTGCGCATCACGGTCAACAACAAGGCAGCCGCGGCTGCCGTTCCCGAAATCAGGAGGCAGCTGGACCAGCTCGGTGCGGATGTGCCCCTGGTCGGAGATTTCCACTACAACGGGCACTTGCTGTTGAGAGAGTTCCCGGACATGGCCGCCGCATTGGCCAAGTTCCGCATCAACCCCGGCAATGTCGGGGTCGGCAAGCAGCACGACCCGAACTTCCTGACCATCATTGACGTGGCCCGCGAGCTGGACAAGCCGGTCCGCATCGGCGTGAACTGGGGCTCGCTTGACCAGCAGCTGCTCACGGTGCTGATGGATTCGAATGCACAGCTGGAGCAGCCGCGTGACGCACACGAGGTGCTGATTGAAGCGATGCTGCAGTCGGCCCTGCTGTCGGCGGAACTGGCTGAGGAGCACGGTCTGGGACATGACCGGATCATCATCAGCGCCAAGGTCAGCCGGGTGCAGGACCTGTGGACCGTCTACAGGCTGCTGGCCGGGCGCTGCGACTACCCGCTGCACCTGGGTCTGACCGAAGCCGGCATGGGCGTGAAGGGTGCCGTGGCGAGTGCCGCTGCGCTGGCTCCGCTGCTGTCTGAGGGCATCGGCGACACCATCCGTGTCTCGCTCACGCCAGACCCCGGTGCGCCACGTGAACGTGAAGTCGAGATTGCCCAGGAAATCCTGCAGTCACTTGACCTTAGGGCATTCGCCCCGAGCGTCACCTCCTGCCCCGGCTGTGGCCGTACCACCAGCACCCTGTTCCAGGAGATGGC
>CAZPLV010000023.1:10481-17985 GCA_964587295.1 uncultured bacterium | reverse complement strand
CTTGGGGGCGCTGACTAATTTTCGGGTTCTTGCGGAACTGCTCAGCGTTCGGAGACGGGCTCGTAACGTACGTCGATTACTACGTCACGGTCGTTGTTACCGTCATCTCCGGAGTGGAGGACGTGGTGCAGGGTTTGTTCTCCTCCGACGGGCCTGTAGCCGTTGTGCGCACCTTGTGCTGGCACGTCTTTGATTTCGATGCGGTAGATGCCTGGTGGGTGTTCTTCGAAGTGCCGCGCGTTGCCGCCTGGATCGTCTTCGGTTTGGCCGGTGACCGTGAACGTGTAGTTGTCACTGAGCCTTGTGAACGTGATGTTGCCTTCAACTTCGATGTCGGGTGCGGACTCGGGGGCGTATATTCCGACGCGGAAGATGCCCTTGATCATTTCGTAAGTCAGGTTCACGGGGCCGTTGGGGCCGCTGCTGACTGGCGTGGTCACCGTGTTGGCCTCGTACCGGAAGTTTACGTCCTGCGACCCGCCCTCCTGGTCGTCAAACACCTCGGTTGTTTCGAGACTGTCCCCGGTGATGAAGTACACGTTTGGTGGAATGCCGTCAGGCGGCATGGCGATCGGTGACGCACTGTCTACGGCTTGGAGTATCACGCTTGGGGATTCGCCTTCAGGCACGCCAGAGAAGTTGACCTCGAGCTGTCCGGGAACGAGGTCGTATGGCAGAGATATCGACCAAGTGAAGTCAGACGCTTGGTTGACCCAGATTATGCTCTCGCCTCCGCTTGGGGGCATGTACACCTCGTCGTAGCCGTGACCCGATGCGAAACCGTCGCGGTGGATCTCATGTTGTGTGAAGCGGTATATGCCGGGGGGCAACTGGAACGCACCTGCTTCGGTGAGCTCGAGGTGAAAGTCCCACTGTCCTGCAGTCTCGTCGCTCTGCCTCTCCACGGTGATGCCGAAGTTCAGCTGGTTGAGGTCCACGCCGTTGCGGCTGGTGTTGTCAAGCTCAAAGTTGACAGTCTGGAGTCGCTGTTCGTACTGGATTGCTGCGGTCACCGGTTCGACAGCGCTCGGAGTGATGGTGATGGTTGCTGGGCTCTGCCGATCCCAGTCGTTGGTCCCGTACAATTCGGTATCGTCCAGGCGCAAGACAATGGCTTCCTCGATGTGCGTGGGGACGCTCAACGTGTAGTCACCGGGTTCAGAAACGGTGATCTCCTCACCGTGGGTGACGGTGCGTGTAGCTGAATACCCGTAGGGCCCGGTGATCGTGACCTCGGGTTCCAGGTGCTCGGGTTGCAGGCTGATGGTAAAGCTTGCGGGTGTGGCCACGGACACGTTGTGCGTGTCGCGGTAGGTCCCAGTGGGTCCGGATACGGTCAGGGAGGCTGTCCGTGGGCCTTCGGTGGTGTACGTGTGCTCAAGTTCACCGGGGAGGCAGTCAACGGTTTTGGAATCGTCGTCTCCGGGGTTGAATGTGCAGACGAGGTAGTCCGTGTCAGCTTCGTAGTCGATGGTCCATTCGAACGTCGTGGGGGTGTTTGTGAGCACGCGTGCATCTGCGGTGAAGCCTCTGATGACTGGAGGAGTAATGGGTTGAACCGAGAGGTTCAAGTGTTCTGCGGTCACCCGGTGCTGGGCGTCCCGCACTTCGAGGGTTGCGCCTGCGGGGCCGACTGTGTTGAACGTATACTCAAGCTCGCCGCTGATGCAGTTGTCCATCTCGAACGTGGGGCCACCGGTAGCGATGATCTCGCACTCAAGGTCCTGGGGTCGTGCGTAACTGACTTCCCACCTGAAGGTCACGGGTTGACCCGCGAAGATCGGGTCAGTGACGGTGAACGTGCTGATTACGCTTTGCGGTGGGATGGGGATGACGGTGAGCAGGTAACCCCTCGTGCTGTCTTGACCGTGCTCATCCGTGACAGTGAGCTCAACCGTGTAGGTGCCCGGCTCCTTGTACTCGTGATGCGGACCGTTGAGACAGTCGACATTCTGCAGACCAGTGCCGTCACCGGGGTTGAACGTGCAGCTGAGGTTATCCTCCCCGGCGTAGTCGATCAGCCAGTAGAAGCGGACGTCTTCTTCAACGAACACTGGTTCTTCATTCCAGAACTCGGTGATGCGGGGCGCTGGCCGGTGGGTGATGCGGACCTCGTGCTCAGCAGTATCAGTCTGAGCGTGTTCGTCAGTGACTGTGAACACTGCGGTGTGGTCGCCGGCAGTGGCGTACTCGTAGGCAAGCTCGCCATCAGAGCAATCGACAGTCTGAACAGTAGTTTCATCGCCGGGGTTGAGCGTGCAGGTGAGGCCATCAGTACCGGAGTAGTCAACATTCCAGGTGAAGTTGATGATCTCGTCACTGAAGGCTGTCTCCACTGCGGTGAAGGCCGTTACGACCGGGGCGGGACGCAGGCTGATAGTGACGTCATGCTCCGCGCTGGCGCTCTGCTCGTGCTGGTCGGTGACGGTGAGGGTTGCGGTGAGTTTGTCAGCCACGGCGTACGTGTACTCAATGGGACTGTCGCAGTCATCGAGTGTGATGACGCCTGTCTCGTCACCGGGGTCGAACGTGCAGGTGAGGTCACTGCCGTCGGGGTTGCTGATGACCCAAGTGAAAGTGGCCTGATCGCCCAGCAGTATGTTGCGCGGTCCCGTGAACTCGGTGATGCCAGGGGCGGCCGGGATGACGGGGCGGGCTCTGAGACAGTCACGGTGTGAGTGGCCTCGTCACCTTGCTCGTGCTCGTCGGTGACGGTCAGTTCCGCGGTGAAAGCGCCGGCTGCTGCGTAAGTATGCTCGAACGGTTCGGCGCAGTCCGCGAGGGTGATGACGCCTGTTTCATCGCCGGGGTTGAGGCTGCAGGTGAGGTCACTGTCATCCTCGCTGGTGATGCTCCACGTGAAAGTGACTACCTGGCCGAGCTCGAAGGCAGCTGGAGCGGTGAAGCTGGTGATCACTGGCGGGGTGGGCGCCTCGGGTTCAGGTTCTTCCGGCTCGGGGACTGCGGGTTCCTCGGGCGCCGGTTCTTCCGGTTCTTCCGGAGTGGGGACGAAGCACGTTACGGCATCCTTCACGGTGGCGCTCGCCCCATCGGGACGGATGACACGAACGTCACTCACACCAGGGGTGAAACCGTAAGCGGGAATGGTTGCGGTGACTTCGGTGCCGACCTGTGCGGTGATCTTGCCGCCTGGTGGCAGGAGGATGGTCCGGGTTACGGGTTCGGAGAGATCCGCTGTGACCGCGACACCGCAAACTTCTACGCGGGCATTCGCGAGACCGTCGAGGGCGTAGTAGTTGGCACCGGTGATGGTGATCTCAGCTCCGGCCTCGAGGCTGGTGGGGTTAACGTTGCTGATGGTCGGTTCTGGAAGCGTGCCGCTGTTGTCACTGCCGCAGGCGGCCAGAACGAGCAGTAACGTTGCGGTGAGGAGGAGGCGCAGGGTCCGCATCAGTTGCTCCCGCCGAACGTGTACGTCACACCAAGGCCGATCGCTGCGCGGGTACCGAAGCTGTTGCCGGCGACCGTCACTTCTGTGAACGCCCCGAAGTTCCGGGCGATGTTCACGTTCACGCCGGCGAGCGCATGGCCACTGATGGATGGACTGCTGGCGGGGGCTTCCGGGAATGCGAGGCCAACTCCAGCTCCGAAGTACGTGTAGTAAGGGTCGCGGGTGGTGTCGCTGAGGATGTAGCTGACGCTGAGGGCGGGTAAGCCTTCGAACGCATAGGTCACGCCGGCACGGGCAGTGTGCTGCACGTCCTGGGTCTTGAACATGGGAATGGCGACGCTGCCGTTGAGCACGCTGTTGGCTGGGTAGTAAGCCAGCGCTACCTGAATGCCCTGTTGAGCGGCTGCGGTCGATGCCAGGAGGAAAAAGCCTAAAAGAAGGGTAATGCTCAAGGTACTACGTGATTTCCGCAAGGGAGGCTCCTAAAGTCGATTGTCGTGTTGCACACGATGATTCTTCGGCATCGTAACTCAGTGCATCCGCCAGATACGGTACGCATTTCACTGGACGGGTAGCTCTGGGACAGAGGCGATGGGCGGGCTGGTCGTTCGCCCAGAAGCAAGCCATCCGAGAGCAGCCTGGTGAGTTGGATGCCCCAGGTCAGCGCGTTGACTGCCAGCCCGTCACGAGCCTGCGGCACTGACCGGCTGCCGCAGGATGGTCCTCTGTTTTTCGGGTGCCACCCTTCGGAAGTCGCTCAGGTAGATCTCATGGTGCCTGCCGCTCAGTTTCAGTCCCTGGTCCGGGATGAAGCCATTGTGCATCGCCTCGAGGACCGCTCCTTCGTCATCGAATGCACCGATGTGCAGTGTCTGCACGCAGGACCCCTCGGCCAGTCCGGCGAATCGGACGTCAGCGAGGCGTGCCGGTGCTGATTTTGTGCCCGCCTGCCCGAAAGCCGTCCGGAAATGGGTCTCGTCAAGCCAGTCGGGAACGTGCAGCATCATCGTCCAGTTCCAGCGGGACTTGTCGCGTGAGACGGTGAAAGCGTCCATGTCATCCGCCCACCACAGACCTTCGAGCGGTGGCACCACGTAATCGCGCTCCAGTTCCAGTTTGCTCAGGAATTTCAGTTTGTAGGCGACGGGGTACAGCGCCTTGAGTGCTTCGGCAAATTCCGGGGACGTGTTCGGGTCGCCGTGGCCGTCAATCATCAGGTAGGCGGCATCTGGAATGTCAATGAGGCGGAATTTTCCTCTGGCGGCCCGGTAACGGTCCAGCTTCTTGAAATCGACCTTTTCTGTCATCTCATGATTCCGGCTGCCGGATCCTCTCCCTGAGCAGTTACAATCGCTCTACAGATGCTGCAGTATTGCCGGACCTTCTCCGTGAACAAACTGTACGACAACAGAACCTGATGGCTTTCAGTCGGAAGGAAGCCGCAGCATACCTGCCTGCTGACCGTCAGCTTGCCCTGGCCCAGGGGCGGGACCTGCCGGTCCGTACGGAGGGCAGCGCCCTGTTTGCCGACATTGCCGGTTTCACCGCACTGACTCGGCAGCTGAGCAGCAGCCTGGGCCTGCGCAGGGGTGCCGAGGAACTGCCCCGTCACCTTGACCGCGTCTATCACGCGCTGATCAACGAAGTGCACGCGCGCAGCGGGACTGTCATCAGTTTTGCCGGTGATGCGATTACCTGCTGGTTTGACGGGGATGACGCCCGGCGGGCCACGTCGACGGCCCTGGCCATGCAGACGGTGATGAGCGAGGTGGGTGCCATCACGCTGCCCGGGGGCGGTAGCAGCATCCTCACGCTGAAGGTTGCGGTTGCAACCGGTCCGGTGAGCAGACTGGTTGTCGGGGATCCGGACATTCAGCTGCTGGACACCATCTGTGGCCTGACTCTGGAGCGGCTTGCTGCTGCTGAAGGGCTGGCGCTGAGTGGCGAGGTGGTGCTTGACTCTGCCAGCGTTGGGCAGCTGAGTGGCCTTGATATTGCGGAAACGCGCCGGGCGGATGGCCTGGAGTTCAGTGTTGTCCGCTCGCTGGCGCAGCCAGTGCCGGCGGTGCCGGAAACGGAAGCGGTCTTCGCGCCCCAGGACCTGCTGCGACGCTGGTTGCTGCCGGCCGTGTACGAGCGGCTGCAGGCTGGCCAGGGAGAGATGCTTACCGAGCTGCGCCCCGCAGCAGCGGTGTTCCTGGGCTTCAGTGGCATTGATTATGACGAACCGGCCAGCGCCCGGCGTCAGCTCGACAGTTTCATACGTGCAGTGCAGCAGGAGGCGGCACGACTGGACGGCTCACTGCTGCAGCTGACTGTCGGCGACAAGGGCAGCTACCTTTACCTTGCCTTCGGGGCGCCCGTATCCAACGAGGATGACGCCCGCCGTGCAGTCAGCGCAGCCGCGCAACTGAGCAAACTTGGTGAATGGTTCGGGTTCGTCAGCAGCGTGAACATCGGAGTGAGCCAGGGAACGATGCGGACCGGGCCCTACGGCGGCCTGCAGCGCCGGGTTTACGGAGTGCTGGGTGACGAAACCAATCTGGCTGCCCGGCTGATGAGTGCAGCCGGCAACGGGCAGGTTCTGGTGAGTCAGCCGATCCGTGACAGTGCCGGCTACGCATTCAGCTGGAATGAGCTGCCGGAAATCATGGTCAAGGGCCGGACTGAGCCGGTCGCGCTGTTCGAACTGGCCGAAGGGCTGAAGCCTGCCGGTCAACGTCGCACCTCAGAAACGCCACTGTTTGGCCGGGCCGCTGAGCTGGCCCGGTTGCTCGCGGAACTCGGCAGTGCCCGCAGCGGACGCGGCCGCGTCGTCAGCATTACCGGTGAGGCCGGGCTGGGCAAGACACGTCTGCTCCAGGAACTGCTGAAAAGTCCTGCCGCGGCAGGCAGCGGCATCCTGAGTGGCGAAGGGGAATCCTTCCGGGCCGACTCCGCCTACCACCCGTGGCGGAGGATTTTCAGTTCGGTTCTGGGACTGCACGGCGCAGAGGACGCCAGTACGGTTGAATCTGCACTGCGGGAACTGGCGCCGGAGCTGCTGCCGCGCCTTCCGCTGCTTGGCCCCGTACTGGAAGTGGGCATCAGCGATACACCGTTGACTGCCGCACTGGATGGGGAGCAGCGCAAGAGCGCCCGCGAGGCACTCCTGATTGAACTGCTCCGCAACGCAGGTCAGCGTGCCGCCAGCCGCATGGGTGTGCTGGTGCTTGTGCTGGAGGACGTCCACTGGTTCGACCCGCTCTCGCGTGATCTGCTGGAGCAGGTCAGCCGTGCGATTCACAGCCTGCCTGTGCTGCTGGTCAGCACGAGCCGCAGCGAGGAGCATGCCGGCACCGCAGACACCCGCATTCCCCTGACACCGTTGCTGCCGTCCGAAGCAAGAGGCCTGATTGCCCGGAAGCTGACAGCCAGCGGTTACACGGCGGAAATCCCTGAGACGGTGACCAGGCAGCTGCTGGAGCAGGCTGACGGCAACCCCTATTACCTGGAGGAGCTGGCGAACTACGTGGCGGCACACGGTGCAGCGGACGGTTCGGACCAGAGTCTGCCCGCCAGTCTCCACAGCCTGATTCTCAGCCGGCTGGACCGCCTGAACGAACACCAGAAGGCGACGCTGAAGGCCGCCAGCATCATCGGACGGCACTTCAGTCTGGACCGGCTCGCCGGCTATTACCCGGTGCTGGGCGGGGCTGAGCGGGTGGCCGCCGAGGCAGAGGCGCTCCAGCAACTGGAGCTGCTGCTGGCCGACGACAGCAGCGCGAGAGAGTTCATGTTCCGGCAGGTAATAACCCGCGACGTCGCCTATGAAAGTATTCCCTACGCGACGCGCTCCAGCCTTCATGAGCGCTTTGCCCGCTATCTGGAAGCGGGAGTCCCGGAAGCAACCGCACCGGAACTGCTGGCTCTTCATTACGGCTTCTCCGGGGATCTGGCGAAACAGATCGAGTATTTCGGAAAGGCTGCCGAGGCTGCCCGTATCGCCTATGCCAATGAGTCCGCCCTGCACTGGTATGCGCGGCTGGAACCGCTGGTCAGCGGCAGTGAGCTGCTGGAGCTGCTGCAGCGGCGCGGTCAGGTGCAGGTGCA
>CAZPLV010000023.1:0-10381 GCA_964587295.1 uncultured bacterium | reverse complement strand
TCAGCGGCAGTGAGCTGCTGGAGCTGCTGCAGCGGCGCGGTCAGGTGCAGGTGCATACCGGCGCGTATGCCGCAGCACGCGAAAGTTACGACGCGGCGCTTGAGCTGACGCGCCAGGAAGGTGACACCCGGGCAGAAGGGCGCACACTCAGGCTGCTTGGCGAGCTGCTCGAGAAACAGGACGAGTATGCCGCTGCGGCCAGTTTCCTGGAGCGGGCCCGCACGATCCTGTCCGGGGTATCCGACAGGCACGGGCTGGTTCAGGTTTTGCTTGCGCTGGGCGGCAACGTGCTGTGGCAACAGGGTGAGTACTCACTGGCGCGCGAGGCTCTCAAGGAGGCACTGCAGCTCGCAACCGAGCTGGAAGAGCCGGTCAGCACCGCACGGGCGCTGCACGGGCTGGGCAACCTTGACCTGTACCAGGGTGACCTTCAGGCCGCCGAGCAGCTGTTCACTGACAGCCTCGCTGCCTGGCGCAAGATCGGTGACGCACTGGGTACGGCCAATGCGCTCAACAACCTGGGCATCGTCACCGCCTCCACCCAGGGTGCGGCCCGGGCGCGGGAACTGTTCGAGGAGAGCCTTGAACTCAGGCGGGCAATCGGTGACCGCTCAGGCACCGCAGTGGCGCTGAACAACGTGGGCTTCATGGCAGCCGAACAGGGTGAACCAGAAGTGGCCGCCGGCCTGTACTCGGACAGCCTGGCGCTGAGGCGTGAACTGGGCGACAGGCTCGGTGCGGCAGTGACCCTGAACAGCCTGGGTTACCTGCAGCTGAGCAGCAATCCGGCAGCGGCCGCCGTAAGCTACCGGGAAAGCATGGAACTCGCAGCCGCCATCGGCAACGTGCGCGAACTTGCCGCCGCCCTGGCCGGAGCAGCCGCGCTCACGGCAGAGGCCGACAGCGAGCAGGCTCTTGTACTTGCCTCAGCTGCAACAAACCTGCTGGCTTCGATCGGCGCGGCACCGGAACCCGAGGTCAGGGAACTGCTGGATCAGGTTGCTGCGGCAGCGCGGCCACTACCCGAATCACGCCAGGCTGAACTGGCACGGCAGGGCGAAGGCTTGTCCACGGATGCCGCTGTCGGTCTGGCTGCAGGGCAGCTGTCCGAGCTGCTGGCCTGAGTGCCAGTGTCCTCCGGGCAGTGAGCTTTGCCCCGCTGCTGGCCGATTTGACTGATATTCTCGGTAATGTTGTGCCTGTAACGACCCGAGCATGAGCCGGCCCGCCGGAGCAGAACACCGGTGAGGCACTGGCCGCTCACAATCCCGAACTGTCGGCACCTGGGGGCTCCAGTATGAAGCGAAGCATTCCGAATACGTTGATTGTCCTGCTGTTGCTGGCTCTGACCTCGTGCGTGCAGGTGCGTGATTCCTGGCTGCCTGATCCCGAGCCGGAGCCGCCTGTCACTGATCCTGCCGATCCCGGAACGTCCGAACCCGAAGAACCCGATACGCCCGAACCAGGCGAACCAACCGCAACGCTCACCTTCCCTGTGGCCATGGACGGTCTCCCGGTCAGATCCGACGGAACCGCTGCCGTAAGTCGTGTCGAGGTCACTCTTTCATTTGTCACTCCCGAAGCCGACGGACTGCGGCGACAGGCAACTGATGATCAATCTTTCGTCCTCCTGCCGGGCGAGCCATTGCCGCTTGAACTGGCACCTGGAACGTACGGACTGGAGAGTCTCGGCTACGGCGATTCCGGCGGGCAGCCCATCGCTTACGGCGAGTCCGGCTTCACGGTTCAGCCGGATAATGAAGGGCTGGACGTCGACCTGAACCTGTCAGCCATCATCGGCTCGGTGCAGCTCGAGGCGCTGCCGGCAAGGGAGTCGGTCGTTCCGGGCGAGGAGCTGGGTTTCAGGCTGATTGCCAACTCGGTTGATCCGGAGCTGACAATGCCACAGGAAGGCCTGACCGCTGAGTTCCAGCTGGCTGAGAGCCTGGGCGAACTGACTGTGAACGGCCCGAATGCAGTCACCGCTCAGTTGGCAGCTGAGCTTCCGGATTCATTCCTGATTTCCGCAACCGGCACCGGACTCGGACTCGTGGAAGGCGCCGTCCGGCAGGACGCGCAGTTCGGGGCCGAGCTGCGGTTGCCTGTGGTGCAACCTGCGGACACCGGCCCGACCTGGCTGCCTCCGCGCATAACTTTCAGCGTACCGCTGGCCGATGGACTCACGCTGGAGGGGCAGGTCACGGACGGGCACACGCACGTGCAGGTGTTCCACGGTGAGCTGCTGCTCGGCAGCAGCAGGGCTGACGAGCATCTCAACAGCAGCACCGCTGCGGAAGTGATCATCAGCGACGGCAGCTGGCACATGCAGTGGGAGCCGGAAGCCGGAAACAGCTACACGCTGCGTGCAGTCGCGCAGGACCTTCATGGCAACAGCGCGGTGGCCTACCAGTCGCTGAACGTTGCACCGCCCGCTGATCCGGCTGACCTGCAGACTTACCGCACGGTCAGCGGAGCCAGTGGCACCAATCCGGCTGCCCCTGAAACATTCCCGGATCTGGGCGCCTGCGCTGCCAACGAGTTTTCGCTGCCCGGCCAGGGTCTGCAGGCGGTGGGTGCCGGACTGCAGGCCGTCGGGGCAGTCGGCGGACTGAGCTACGTGCCCGCAGCCGGACTGGTTGAGAAGACCGCCTATGAAATCGGCAAGGAGCACACCGCGGTACTGACCAAATGGGCCCGCCAGGATAACCGACACATTGATGACATGTCACCGCTGCTCAGGATACTTGGTGACGTGCGTGACCCCGTCCTCATCCTGGTTGTCGATGACTTTGGTGAAGGGTTCCATGAGCTGCCGCAGGGTCTGCTTGACGGAAGCCTGCCGCCCGAGCAGCTGCAGGAGCTTGCGACCGATGGTCAGCTATCGCACGGCGCACTTGTACTGCACCACACGCTGCAGAATTTGACGGCAATGTCATACCGGACCGACAGTCACGTGGAAGAGTACGTCAATGGTCCAACCGGCGAGCCGTATTACGTGTTCCCGATTGCCCCGGAAGACCGGACTGATGCCACCTTCATCGACAACAACGTTCCGGCGGTGCCGTTCATCGTGCAACCCGTGAATACCGCCGGAAGAAATATTGATGAACTGGGCGGGTACATCAGGCAGAGCATCGAAGGGCTGAATCAGTTCGCATATAACGTTGAGCGGATCCTTATCAATTTCAGTTTTGTGATCATGCCTTGCTCAGTCACTTCCGATTTCGCAGCGAGTGGAATCAGTTCATTCGAGGATTATTCGGAAGCGGTTGCAGCCGTGAACGGCATGTCCGGTGAAGCTGAACAGGTTGTGGCAGCCAGCACCAGCGGCGGCAGCTACGGCCTCAGTGAGTTCCTGTCATGCCCGAGCGGCCTGGCGGGCGACTGCACCGGCGGTACGTTTGCACGGTTCACACATCTGGTCAACGTCGCTTCGTCCGGCAATTACGGGCTTGACTATCCGCTGTTCCCGGCAGCCGAACCCGGAGTCATCGCGGTAGGAGCCGTGCCCACACTGACCGTGGGTCACGGCACCGGGAAGAACGGTTACTCCAACTCCGCCAACATCCTGGCGCCCGGTTCACTCATACTGGGTGACCGCCACGGCGACATGGTCTGGCGTTACGACGGCACGTCATTTGCCGCTCCCAACGCCAGCACCTATCTGGCGGGGGAACTGGCGGTTGCCGTCGGCATGGGCTGCTTCGGCGAACCGAACATGGAGCCGGACGGGCCACGTGCTTCCCGGTTCGAGGAGCTCGACAACATGCTGCTTTATGACTGGTACGGTGGCCCCGAAGCACTCGCGGAAGTTTGCCAGCACAACCACGGGCCAGGCGGAAACTGAGCCGACGTGAGCCTGTATCGCCATTTGGCTGGGAACAGTCTCTTCATGGGGATGAGCGACGAACAGCTCAGCCAGTTTGAGCCGAGCCTGCAGTTGACTGCCCTGGCGCCTGGCGACGTGCTGGTCCGCCAGGGCGATCCGGGCGACGCCATGTACGTGCTCATCAGCGGCAAGCTTGAGGTTCGTGTGAAGACGCCGGCTGGTGGTGAGGTGGCCGTTGACAGCCTCCGGTCTGGGGCCACGGTCGGAGAGATGGCGCTTGTTGCGGGCCAGGAACGCACAGCCACGGTACTTGCGGCTGCACCGTCTGAACTGGTCCGGCTCTCGCGCAGCGGCTTTGAACGGCTCGCGGAGACGAATCCGGAGCTTCGGGAGGCGCTGATCCGACAGATGCAGCCCCGGCTGCAGCGGGTGCAGCTCAGCGGTGTGCTGGAAACCTGGTTCAGCGGCCTGTCCACCAGTGACCTGCATGTGCTGCAGGACGAAGTCAGCTGGGTGCACGTGGCCGGCGGTGAATGGCTCTACCGCGCCGGCGATGAGCCAGACGGACTTTACCTGCTGGTCAGCGGTCGTCTGCAGATTCACGGGACAGACGCGGACGGCCAGCCCGTTGGCGGGGCAGAAATAGGCCGTGGTGCCAGCATCGGCGAACTGGCCGTTCTGGACGACTCTCCCCGCAGTGAGAGTGTGCTGGCCCTGCGCGATTCACAGCTGGTGCGGCTGGACCGGGAACTGGTCAGCCGGCATCCGCAGGTGATGGTTCAGATCGCCCGCAACGCACTTGTTCGCACCCGGTCCGGGGTGCAGATCGAAAGTGGTGCGGGTAATTCGGTCAGGACCGTGGCGCTCATTGCCGCGCATCCGGGAGCTCCGGTGGCCCGTACGGCTGCCCTGCTGCAGGAGCAGCTGACCAGATGGGGCCAGGTGCGCAGCCTGGATGCTGATGCGGTTGACCGGCAGTTCGGGCGTGATGGTGTGGCACAGACCGAACGGGGCGACCCGCTTGAGTCAGCGCTCAGCTACTGGCTGAATGAGACGGAAGCTGCCAGTGACTACCTGTTGCTGTTCGATACGGATACTGATCAGCCCGGGGCATGGACGGACCGCTGCATCGCCCAGGCTGACCAGGTGCTGATCATTGCTGACGCAGCGTCTGACGCTGAGCCCGGCAGGCTTGAAGCCGGCCTGCGTGACCGGTCCGGGCCGCCGGCCCAGCTGGTGCTGGTCCATCCGGATGATGCACTGCGGCCGCAGGGAACCGCCCGCTGGCTTGATGGACGGCCGGGACTGGTCTGGCATCACCTGCGCCTGGGTAACAGCGCCGATGCAGGCCGGCTGGCCCGCCGGCTGCTGGGCCGGGCTGTGGGTCTGGTCCTGAGCGGTGGCGGCGCACGCGGTTACGTGCACCTGGGACTGATCCGTTCACTAGAGGAAATCGGGATTCCGGTTGACATGCTGGCCGGTACCAGCATGGGTGCGCTGGTGGCGTCAGCGTATGCATTCAGCCAGGAGTACGCCTTCTGCTACCGGCTGGCAGCGTCCTTCGGGGATCCGAAGAAGCTGCTGGACCGGACGTTGCCGCTCGTGGCAATCGCTGAATCCCGCAACGTCACCGAGATGTTCCGGACGATGTTCGGTGACACGCGGATTGAGGACATGTGGCTGCCGTTCAGCTGTGTTTCGGCAAACCTGACCCGGGCAGAACCGGTCGTTCACGAGCGGGGGCCGCTGTGGGAAGCCGTCCGCGCCAGCACCGCCATCCCCGGTGTGTTCACGCCGGTCGTCCATGAAGGCGACGTACTGGTTGACGGCGGCATAATGAATAACTATCCAGTCGATATATTAAGAGAGCGTATCGGCACCGGACTGATCATCGGCTCAAACGCCGAAAGTCCCTACCGCAATCAGGAGTTCGACTTCGGTCCCAGCGTTTCAGGCTGGCAGGTGCTCAGGCAGCGCTTTCTGCCGAAGAGCCGCCGCAAACGCTATCCGTCGATACTGGGTACGATGATGCGCGCAACCTCAGTGAGTTCCAAGCACCTCAGTGCCGCAGCGGACAAGCTCGCGGATCTGGTGATCCGCTACGACACCAGGGATTACGGCAACCTGGAGTTCGACCGGTACGATGAACTCATTGAAATCGGCTACGGGGCCGCACACGACAGCCTGCTTGACTGGTACGCAAAAATCGGCTGGCTTGCGTCAGCCGGCCCGGCTGCTGCCCCGGACCAGGCTGACCCGCAGACCACCGCTTGATACGGTCTGCACCGAATCAACTTCCAGACCCGGTGTGCCCTGCAGCGCCTGCGGCTGGGTAGTCAGCAGCAGGAAGTCCCAGGGCCCGGATCTGACAAGCTGAGCAGCCAGGCGCCGGTGCAGGTCGAAAGCCGACTGTTCGCTTCCCAGGCGGCGGCCGTACGGCAGGTTGCTGACCAGGAGACGTTGTGTGCCGGGCAGGTCGAGTGAGCCCGGTGCAAAGGCGTCGGCCACCTGCAGGCTGACGTCGGTGTGACCGGCTGCAGCCAGGTTGCGCCGCGCCGCGGAAACCGCACCTGCATCGAGATCAGATCCGCTGATTTTTGCCGGGGCAGCCGCAGGTTCTGCAGCCTCGGCCTGGCGCTGCACCTCACGCCACTGGCCGGGCCGGAACCAGCCTGCATGTTCAAATGCAAAGCCGCGTCCCCGTCCCGCCGGGAGCTGCCGGACAATGTCAGCAGCCTCAAGCAGCAGCGTGCCCGAGCCACAGAACGGGTCGTGAATCAGGTCGTGGCCATCGAACCCTTCGAGCACAGCCGCCGCAGCAACCGTTTCCCGCAGTGGTGCCTCACCGATGTAACGCCGGAACCCCCGCTTGTGCAGGTGTTCGCCACTCGTGTTGAGGCTGAGGGTGCAGTGGTCATTCAGCATGCGCACGTGGATTTCCAGTTCAGCGTCGTCACTGTAGCCGGCCTGCAGGCCGTACTGGTCCAGGCTGCGGCTGATGGCGTCATGCATTACCTTAGCGAGCTCGTCACCGGCCTGCAGTTTCGAGGCGGCTGAAACCATGTGCAGCCGGTAGAGCCCGCGGAAGCCGAGATGCAGCTCCCAGGGCAGGCGGCGGGTACGGTCATAAAGCATCTCGCGCGAGCCGCCCGGGAAGTTGCCGAGGCGCAGCAGCACCCGGCTGGCGGTCCGCAGCTGCAGGTTGCAGGCCATGATGCCGGCGCCGTCCAGCTGCACGGGAATTCCGCCTGTGACGGGCTCACCCGGGGTGATGCCGAGGCTGGTCAGTTCCGCGGCGAGGCTGGCCTCCAGTCCGGGGGCGCATTGTATAAAGCAGTCATGGGGCCCTGAGGCGTGCCAGCGTTTGACACGGCGCTCGAGGGCCCGTTCGCTCAGGCGTACCGGTTCAGTCACGCAACTGTTCCGATTTGCTCACCAGCGGCGCAGGGCACCGACGCCTGCGAATTCCTCACGCAACCGCTCGGCCCGGTCTGCCTCCACGAATTCCACCCGCATGTTGTGGCGCACGCTCAGCCTGGAAAGTATGTCTTTCAATTTCACCTCTGTATAAGTATCGTCCGGAAACTGCGCTTCAAGTGCAGCGGAGTCAGTGGCAACCGCAACACTTTCCTGTGCCAGCCAGACGGACTCGCCGACGTGCCAGGGCAGTACCAGTATGTCCACCTGGCTGTTGTTCATCAGGTTGAGCACTTCATTCAGACCCCAGCTGCCGCGTTCACGGACCTTGTCGAGCAGTTCCCGCTCGTGTTCCGCTTCGGCTTCGCTGATCGCGTCCTCAAGCAGAGGGTACCAGTCGCGGGCGCTGGCGTCCGAGTTTGAGGGAGCCGGCAGCCTGGCAACAACCCGGTCCTGAAGCTGCTCAGGCAGTGCCTCGCCGAACGCTTTCACCGCGTCGGGGGTACCGAGCAGGATGATGCGTTCCGCATCCGAGCTGAGTTCATCTGAAGCGAACTGTTCGATGACGCCGTCATAAAACCGGCCAGTCTGTATGTCCACCCGATCGGAGAATGTATCCACATCACGGCCGCCGCGGGCGGGAGCGGGCTTGCCGACCGCAGGGCTGTGCTGTGACTCGCTGAACTGCTTCCACTCGTCGGTGTCCATGTCACGCTCGGACTTCCAGCGGGATTCGATATCACCCATGAACACTTCGAACAGGCGCACTTTTTCCTGGCTGACGAAGATGGCTGCGTACCGTTCGGTCTGATCCACGGCAAAAAGGAGTGGCGCGACGAAGGGCTCACCCCAGCGGGCCAGGGCGCCGTCGCTGGCGTCCAGGTCAAGGAGCGGCAGTTCCTGGTGCAGGTACATCAGGTTGAAGAGTTCGGACGGATCCTCGCCGGCGAATACAACCAGGGAACGGCCGCCGGGAATGACGTGTTCCTGGTCCAGCCGCCGCAGTACCTCATCGCGTACTGCAGCGGGAACCGCACTGTCCTCAAGTACTGCCCGGGCGCGCAGCACGTGGGCTTTCTGCTGGTTGCCCTGCTCGGCAGGGTTCACGTTCACGTACAGGGAAAGAACCGGTGGCTCATGCGGAGCGACCTGCGTCCTGATTGCCTCAATTGTTGGTTTGTCAAGCATGGTGCCTCCTTCAGTCAGATTATTGCCCCCGGCGTGCCCGTACTGTATGCCCGTGCTGACTGGGACCTGAATGCTTGCGGAACTTTACTCAGTCGCGTGTATACTGTGGTCAGTAAGAAACCAAGCTGCGTCATCAACACCCCACGAATGTGAGGTCTGGCTCGTTTTGCATACTCAATTGGCACCACTGGCGGCCGCGGGCATCTCCCGTGATTTTGCCGGCGTACGTGTTCTCAACGATATAAACCTCGACTTTCAGCCCGGCGAGGTGCACGCCATCATCGGTGAAAACGGTGCTGGCAAGTCCACGCTGATGAAAATTCTGTCCGGCTATCTCTCACCAACCGAAGGACAGGTGAGGATTGACGGGAAGCCGGTCACGCTGCGCAACGGTGCCGAGGCTGAGGAGCACGGCATCATCCTCATCCACCAGGAAATGAACCTGGCCGAACACCTGAGTGTCGCAGCGAACATCTTCCTGGGCCGCGAGTTGCTCCGCGGTCCGTTCGTCGATGACCGCGCCATGGCAGCCCGCTCACGGGAACTGCTTGAGCAGCTGGAAAGTGACATCGATCCCCGGACTGCGGTGGCTGACCTGGCTGTCAGTGACAGGCAGATGGTCGAAATTGCCAAGGCAATGTGGCGCGGCGGCCGGATCCTGATCATGGATGAACCGACCGACGTGCTTACCGGACGTGAAACCGAAATTCTGTTCCGTTTGATGCGCAGCCTGACAGCCGGCGGCACGACTGTCATCTTCATCTCGCACAAGCTCACCGAGGTACTCGACATAGCTGATCGGGTGTCCGTGCTGCGTGACGGCCGGCTGATCACGACCGAGGCCGTGGACGGACTGGATGAGGAGCGTCTTGCCACGCTCATGGTCGGCAGGGAACTGAGCGAGATGTTTCCGGATAAGCCCGCGGAACTGCCGGCTGTGCCGCTACTGGAGGTCAGGAATTTCACGGTCCCCGGTTACGTCGAGAACATCTCGTTCACCCTGAATGAAGGGGAGATACTCGGTTTTTCCGGCCTGATTGGTGCAGGCAGGACCGAGCTGTTTGAAGGGCTGCTGGGCCTGCGTCCGGCCAGCGGGGAGGTGTTCCTGCGTGGCGAAAAAATCCAGCTGCGCAACACCCGTGACGCCGCCCGTAAGGGCATCGCCTACGTGAGCGAAGACCGCAAGGGCAAGGGTCTGCTGGTTGACATGCCGATGCGGCCGAACGTCACCCTGCTTGCGCTCGACCGCCTGGCCCGGCCGTTCATCAATGACAGCCGTGAGGCAAAGGCACTGCGCGACGCAATTGAGGATTTTGACATCCGTTTCGCCGATCCGCATGGGGCGGTCCGCACCATGTCCGGCGGCAACCAGCAGAAGCTGGTGCTGGGCAAGACCATGCTGATCGATCCGGAGATAATCATCCTTGACGAGCCAACGCGCGGGATTGACATTGGCACCAAGCGCCAGATTTACTTCCTGACGCGTGAACTCGTGAAACAGGGCAAGTCCATAGTAGTGATTTCAAGTGAATTGCCGGAGATCATCGGCCTGGCCGATCGGGTGGCTGTACTGTTCGACGGAAGCCTGAGTGGCGTCCTGAGCAGGGAGCAGCTCACCGAGAACGACATCGTGCGTTACGCGACCGGCCTGAGGAGTGACATGAAGGAGAAACATGACCAGTTGCAGCCATCCTGAGCCACCCGTGAACCAGCGGATGGTGCTGTCGTGAGTGCGCCGGCCGCCACCAGCGGCAGCAGCCGCCGGTTCGACCTGAAGATACTCGCGCCGCTGGCCGGCCTGGTTCTGCTGGTCATACTGGGCGCCTCGCTCAATGACAACTTCCTGACGAGCAACAACCTGTACAACGTCCTGACCCGCAGCAGCTTCATCGGCATAATCGCGGTAGGCATGACGTTCGTGATCATCTCCGGGGGCATCGACCTGTC
>CAZPLV010000022.1:0-18779 GCA_964587295.1 uncultured bacterium | reverse complement strand
GACCTCACGATTATGAGTCGTGCGCTCTCACCAACTGAGCTACATCGCCTTGCATAAAACAACCTGCCAGTTTCGGCAGGGCAGAAGCGAGTATAAACCGCCTGAACTCCGGCCCGCAACTCTCTGTTGACGTTCGTCTTCAATGAGCGAAGAAAATTGGCTTCGTGTGGGAGGCACGAAGCCAGTTCGGAAGAGGTCGGGAAGAGGTGACTGCACGTCGCCCTCGGTTCCTCTAACGAAGTTTGCCGCAACTACTATTACAGAAGTCTTACGGAATTCTTACAACGAGCGCGGACCCGTCTGCCACGGGCTTATCAGAAATCATTGGTGTCGATTATCAGGGTCACCGGTCCGTCATTAAGCAGTTCAACCTGCATGTCCGCACCGAATTCGCCGGTTGCGACGGTGAAGCCGAGTGAGCGCAGTTCAGCCACGAACCTTTCGTACAGCGGAACAGCTGTCTCGGGGCGTGCCGCCAGGGAGTAGCCGGGGCGGTTGCCGCTGCGCACGTCCGCAAACAGCGTGAACTGGCTGACGACCAGCAGTTCACCGCCCACGGCATTGAGCGCGAGGTTCATCTTGCCCTGTTCATCTGAGAAGATGCGCAGGCGACTGATCTTGCCGGCCAGCCGACCCGCCTCTGCCTCGGTGTCCTCATGAGTGACGCCCAGCAGCACCAGCAGGCCGCGGCCGATCTCGCCCAGCAGGCGCTCATCTGAGGTCACGCGGGCGGAACTGACCCGCTGTATCACCGCCCGCATCAGAACAGTCCTTCCTGGCGTGCACTGCTGAGTGCAGCCCTGCCGGTTTTTGCACCCAGTTCGTCAAGCAGTGTCTTGAGCTCCCGCATGGCCTGCCACATCTGCCATTTCGGACTTCCCTTGGTGCGGCTTGGATTTCGGAGCAGGTAGGCAGGGTGGTACAGCGGCATCACCCTGATTCCACGGAATTCGGCCCAGCGGCCGTGCAGTTTGGTGATGCCCTCACGGGTGCCAAGCAGGTACTGCGTCGGGACGTTACCGAGCGGAGCTATCACCTGTGGGTTGACCAGGCGGATTTCTTCGAGCAGCACTGCTTCGCTGGCTGAGATTTCCGCCGGCGTCGGATTGCGGTTACCGGGTGGCCGATACTTCACCATGTTCGTCACGTACACGGTGTCGCGGTCCATGCCAACGCTGTCCAGTATCTGATCGAGCAATTGACCGGCACGGCCCACGAAGGGCAGGCCCTGGAGGTCTTCGTCAGCACCCGGGGCTTCACCGATGAACATCAGGTCCGCATCGGGAGCGCCTGCGCCAAAAACAAGATTGTCTGAAAGGTCATTGAGTTCGGCGGATTTGTTGAGAGCAAGCTTCTTCAGTTCAGTCAGGTCCACAGCAAGCCACGGTACCCGAAATCAACCGTTCAGGCTCACGCGTCCGCCAGTCTGCTGCGCTGGCTGCGGACTGTGCGGCGGATTTTAGGCTCCAGGTTCACCATCAGGAAGAAGTTCTCCAGCGCGTTTTCCCGGCCCTTGATGTCTACATGGCTGTCCTCGGGTGTACCCGTGACGAACGGCAGGTTCTGGTACAGCCGCAATGCTTCGCGGAGCACGTCCTGGGCTGATTCGGCTGTGGCCAGCTGAGTCAGGTGCTCGTAAACTTCACGCCGGGACTTTGCATGCTCAGCGTGCCGTTCATAGCCTTCCTCCTGCTCGGCATGCAGAAGATCCTGGCGTGCAATTCGTTTGTAGTGCTTGAGGCCGCGGATGATTTCGTCACAGCTGAGGGCGATGCTTAACTCCATGGTTTCCAGATCCTTTCCGGATTTGTCCAGGGGCCTGCTCTTCTTGTCTGTCACGTTGCCTCCGTGTCAGTGTCCACTCATGCTTTGATTTTCCTGCCTGTTACCGGCACGGGCCTGCCGGTGTCCGTGTCTGATTCAAGAAGTTCACTGCTGAAGCGCTGTAGTGCGCCCAGTTCTTCCGAGTCGGAAATGTAGCCGCAGGCGCTGCATTCCAGCTCCTCAAATCCTTCTTCATAGTGATAGGTGATTGTGGCGTCACTGCCGCAGCGGGGACAGACCTGTCCGTCGTGGCTGCCGGTCGCGTCAAACACAGCTTGATCACCGTCCTTCCGGGCCGGGCACCGCCCTGGATGTTGAGCCATTGTAGTGGAAGTCTGCCGCTCAGGAGGTAGGCTGGGCCGCTGACTTTGCGGCTGCAATCAGGAGTTCTTCCGCTGCCCGCAAAGATGCGTCGGTGACGTTACCTGACAGCATGCGAGCCAGCTCGCGGACGCGGGCTTCCCGGTCCAGCCGGGTCACGCCGGAGAGGGTCCGGCCCCCTTGTTCGCGCTTACTCACGTGGTACTGCGTGTCGGCAAAAGCCGCCACCTGGGGAAGGTGGGTGACTACCAGCACCTGCCGGTCGCGGGCCAGTTGACGCAGCAGCGTGCCAATCGCCAGGGCGGTGACTCCGCCGGTGCCCGCATCCACCTCGTCGAACACAAGAACCGGCTGCTCAGCCCCCGCGACCAGATTGATGGCCAGCAGCAAACGGGAGAGCTCACCGCCGGATGCAACCTCGGACAGATCCTTCAGGGGCTCGCCCGGATTGGCGCTGAAAGCGAACCGCACGCGTTCACCGCCGTGCGCGGAAGGTTGCTTAAGCTCAGTGAACACCGTCTCAAACCGGGCCTCCGCCATGCCCAGCTGCGCCAGGTGCTTCAGCAGCCCGGTCTGCAGCTTCGCGGCAGCCTGCTGCCGGTGAGTTTTCAGTTCCGCCGCACTGCCGGCAAGAGCCTCAGCCAGTTCCGAAACAAGCCTGTCTGAACCGGCCAGTTCCTCGTCGGCGGCTGCCAGTTCCGTCCGCTCGGTCTCGAGGCCAGTGGCGAAGGCCAGGACGTCACTGAGTTCCGGTCCGTACTTGCGCTGCAGGCCCTCCAGAAGTGCAAGTCGGGTCTCGCTGCGCTCCAGCAGTCCCGGATCCGAGTTGAAGTCAGCCAGGAACGCCTCGATTTCGCTTGAGGTTGCCTGCACCGAACTGAGCGCCTGTTTCAGTTCATCCACCAGTGGCTCGAGGCTGGTGCTGTAACGGGCGGCGGACTCCAGTGACCTGACGGCCAGCGCCAGCTGTTCCAGGGCTGAACCTTCATCCTCACTCAGCAACGACAGGGCGCCGCTGCCGCCACTTGCAACCGCCTCGGCATGCCGCAACTCAGCCAGCTGCGACCTCAGTTCTCCGTCCTCTCCCGGCACCGGAGCGGCTTTGCGGATATCGCTCAGCTGGAAGTCAATGGTGTCCAGGCGCCGGGCGCGTTCCTGAATGGCTGCTTTCAGCTCCTGAAGACGGCGCTGCGCAGCCAGCCAGTCCGCATGGATTTGCTGGTGGCGGGTCAGGACCTGACGAGCGTTTGCGTCCAGCAGCCGGTCAAGCAGCCTCAGGTGGGCTTCGGCTCCACTGAGCTCCAGCGCAGCGTGCTGGCCGTGAACCGCGATGATCGGTGCGGACCGTTTGGCCAGTTCGGACACAGTCACCTGTTCACCGTCAATCCTGGCGCTGCTGCGGCCGTTCTCCTGCAGCTTGCGTGTCAGGGTGAACGAGTCGAACTCACCCTGGATCAGGGCGCTGTCCGAGCCGGCACGAATCAGTGACAGGTCGGCCCGGTTACCCGCCAGTTGCAGCAACGCGTCAACCAGAATTGATTTGCCGGCACCGGTTTCGCCAGTGAAAGCATTCAGCCCCGGCTGCAGCGGAAGCTCCAGCCGGTCGATTAGGGCAAAGTCACGCAGTTCGAGCAGCTTCAGCATACGTCCAGTCGATTGTAGGTCAGGAGCGACTGCCGGTGCGAGAGGAACACGGCAATTGCCGGCCCGGATCAGGCCAGATGACCCGTGCGCTTGAGCTCCCGCTCCGCGGCTTCCAGCACCAGCTTCGTGGTCTCTTCCAGGTTGGCCATCACTTTGGCGCCTGCAGCGGCAACGTGACCGCCGCCACCAAGTTCCATGCAGATGTTCTGCGCTGACACCTGGCCACGGCTGCGGACGGACACCTTGGTGTGATCTTCGCGTTCCTTAAGGAGGATCGACATCTGCGTGCCCTCCGCGTAGCGGATCAGTCCGACGTAATCATCTGAGTCACCGGTGTCAGCCGTGACCTCAGACTCCATGGCCGGAGTCACCCAGGCAAAGGCAACCAGGCCGTCCAGCGGGTAGTCCAGTGTCGACAGGACCCTGCCCATGAGCTGGTAGTAGCCCTTGGGCCGCCACTGCAGCCGGTCTGCCAGCTCCCCGTAGTTGATGCCGTGGGCCAGCAGGTCAGAGGCTGCGCCGAA
This sequence comes from uncultured bacterium, assembly GCA_964587295.1. Lineage (GTDB taxonomy): Bacteria > Deinococcota > Deinococci > Deinococcales > Trueperaceae > CALDPK01. Next base: position 14,466 of record CAZPLV010000022.1, on the reverse strand, counting down.
CACGGATGAGTCGGTGTTCGAGTACCTGAAGCTGCCGGTGTCAGTGATCAGACCGGTGAGGCAGGGGGTGGCAATATCGGGTGTCCAGTTCACATCAAGGGCGTCGATGAGTTCCTTGATGATCTGACAGGTGGCTGCCTTGGAAGGCTGGACCAGGGCCAGGTCGCCAAAACGGTCGTTGGTGCCGTGATGGTCAATGTTGATAGTAAAGGCAGACTGCTCCATCACCTCAAGTGAGATCGCGTCAACCCGGGGACGGTCGGCGACATCAAGAATGCACAGCAGCGTATTGTCTTCGAGGCTGCTGAGCTCAGGTATCAGTTCGTCAGGCTCCAGCAGGAACTCAAGGAATGCCGGTGGCTGCATGGCCAGGGTCGTCTGCTTGCCCATGTTGGCCAGCGCACGCTTCAGCGCCAATGTGCTGCCGAGCGCGTCCCCATCGGGATCGACGTGGCTGACCAGCGCGATTGGCCCCTGCCACGAGGTCAGTTTGGCGGCGATCTCGGCCAGTTTGGCGCCGTAATCGGTTTCACCGCGGTTGTCTACGAAACTGCCAGTGCGTTCACTCATTCTGCCCATTCTAGGCCCTGCCAAGCTCTGTGATTGGTCTAGGGGTCAGTAGCCGGCAGAGGGGTTTGTTGTGGTCGGGCGTGAGCATGCGTGGTTTGTCTTGGCGTTGGGGTCAGCGGCCAGCAGAGGGGGTTGTTATGGGCGGGCCTGAGCACGCGTAGTTGGGTCTTGGCGTTGGGGTCTGTAGCCAGCAAAGGGGGTTGTTATGGCCGGGCCAAAGCGTCCGGAGGAGCGTATGCCCGGCCATAACAACCCCCGTCCATCCGGTCCTTGACCGATTGCAAACCCGGTGTTACTATCACTTTCGCCCTGAGCGCCGGGGCGATTAGCTCAGTCGGTTAGAGCGCGTCGCTGATAACGACGAGGTCGGTGGTTCGAATCCACCATCGCCCACCAGAATGAAGCCGCCGGAAATATTTCCGGCGGCTGTTTCATTGGGTTTGTGGCGTGGTCACTGCGGGAAGATGTCGCGTCTGCCGGCGAGTACGAGCGGTATTTCGGCAAGTTCGGGGCCGCGCTGCACTGTGAGGGTGACGGTGTCGCCGACATTGTATTCGTAGATGATTGCCAGCAGCTGATCGAAGTCGGGTGTTGCGTAACCGTTGAGGGCGACGATCACGTCGGCGCGGACGGAGCTGCCGACTGTGCGGCCGTTTTCATCGAGCACCGGCTGACGCTCGTAGCTGCGGAGTCCGGCCTGTTCACCGGGACCGCCGGACTGTACCGGGCCGACCACGACGCCTGGCGCCATGCCGAGCGCGCCGCCGTTGACTGACGGCTGGTAGTTGAACTGCAGCTGGAAGCCAATGACGGGTACGTCCCGGGTCTCTCCGGCCAGGAGCCGGCTGTGCAGTTCACCGCCGACGAGCACCGGAACGGCGTATGAGGTGTAGTCGGGTCGGTCGAAGGCACCGCGGATGAGCCGCGGGATGAGGCCCTGCTCCTCAACGTCATTCCCCGTGACATAAGAGATGTAGGAGACGACGCCGATGACTTCGCCGTCGCGGTCCAGCACCGGTCCGCCGGAGTCACCGGGGGCAAGCGAGGCGGTGGTCTCGACGGTGCCGGAGGCGAATGACACCTGGCTGGCTGTGACGTTGCGCCGCAGCACGGTGCCTGCACGGTCTTTCAGGAAGTCATCGCGGGAGTTGCCGATGGCAACCACGCCGCTGCCGCTCTGCGGCAGGCGCGAGCTCAGGCTGAGGTAAGGCATGGGCCGTCTGGTGTCCGCCTGCATGAGGGCAACGTCGAGTACAGCGTCGAAGGCAACGAGTTCCAGCGGAATTGATTCGCCTCCGAGAGTCGTCGCCAGGTACTCCAGGTTGCAGGGTATGGGCATGCCCCTGAAGCGGACTGTCTGGGAGCGGACGACGTGATAGGCGGTGAGCAGCTGGCCGGTTTCCGAGATGAAGAAGCCGGTGCCGGTGCCGATGGGTGCATGCCCGCGTGGTGCGGTGCGGCAGTGGCTTTCGATTCGAACGACCGCCGGGCGGGCCGCCCTGTACACCTCGGCCAGCTGACCGGTTGCCTCAACAACGGGTGGCGGAGCCGACTGCACCGTTCTGAGTTCACGTTCGGTCTGCGGCACTTCCCGCGGTGTTACTCCCCAGGCAACCAGCGCCAGCACCAGAAGCAGCAGCCAGGTGGTGAACCGTGGCCTGCGGGGTGGGCTGACAGGCTGACCGGATTCTTCTTGCATGCGTCATTATCGCCGGACGGGCGCAAGCTCGTAAGTAATCCCTGCGACTCAGGTAACGGGCCGGCTGCAGTCCCGCCTGTATGCTTGCACCATGATAAGGACGCTTTACCTCGCCCGTCCGCGCGGCTTTTGTGCCGGCGTGGTCATGGCAATTGAAGCCGTGGAGAAGGCTGCGGAAGCAAACCTCGCCGAAGGCAGGGGGGAGCTGCCCGTTTACCACGCGATTGTTCACAACGCCACCGTGGTCGGCCGGCTCGAAGAGGACCACTCGGTGCATTTCGTCGAAGACCTGGGTGATATTGCACGCATTCGCGACAACCTGGCAGAACAGGGCCGGGAGCTTGATGACACGGTCGTATTCAGCGCCCACGGGGTCAGCCCGCGGGTACGCCAGGAGGCTGCCGGCCTTGGCCTCGCGACGATTGACGCAACCTGTCCGCTCGTAACCAAAGTGCACAACGAGGCCAAGCGCTACGCCGACGAGGGTTACGAAATCCTGCTGATCGGTGACAGCGCTTCGCACCAGGAAGTCATCGGTACGTCCGGTGAGGCACCGGAACAGACCACGCTGGTCGCGGTGGCCGGCAACAGGAAGCAGGACCCGCGTCTGGCAGATCCGCGCACCGTCGAGGTGAAGGATCCTGAACGGGTGGCGGTGCTGACGCAGACCACGCTGTCGGTTGATGACACCATGCGCACAGTCGACATTCTGCGTGAACGGTTCCCCAACCTGGTCACGCCGGCACGCGATGACCTCTGCTACGCGACCAAGAACCGTCAGGATGCCGTCCGGCAGCTGGCGCCACGCTGCGACCTGTTCCTGGTCGTGACCAGTGACTACTCCTCAAATGGCATGCGCCTGCTGGAACTGGCTGAGGATCTGAGCGGCAATGCCCGCCGGGTCGAGAGCGTGCACGACATCCAGCCGGAGTGGCTCGAGGGCATCGGTTCGGTCGGCATCAGTTCCGCCGCCAGCACACCCGATGACCTGGTGCAGGAGATCGTCACCTACTTCCGCGGGATCAATCCTGATCTGGACCTTGTCGAGGAAGGCGAATGGGAGAACATCACTTTCCGGCCAGCGAAGCGGGTGCCAGCCCCGACAGCATGAGCAGTTTCCCGGTACTGTCGGTGGCTCCGATGATGGACATCACCGACCGGCATTTTCGCAGCTTCATCCGCACCATCAGCAGGCGCACCCTGCTGTATACGGAAATGGTCACGGAACAGGCAGTGCGCCACGGCAACGTTGAGCGCCTGCTTGGTTTTGATCCGGTTGAGGAACCGCTGGCACTGCAGCTTGGTGGCTCGGATCCGATCGGGCTGGCTGAGGCAACCCGGATTGCCTGGGAGCATGGCTACCGCGAGGTGAACCTCAACGTTGGCTGCCCCAGCGACCGGGTCCAGAGCGGCCAGTTCGGCGCCTGCCTCATGCTCACGCCTCCGCTTGTGGCTCAGCTGGTGACCGCGATGCAGGAAGCCAGTCCAGTGCCGGTGACTGTCAAGCACCGCATCGGGGTGGACGACTCTGACAGCTTCGAGGAGCTGCTCGCGTTCGTTGACACCGTGGCGGCTGCCGGCGTGACCCGCTTCAGCGTGCATGCGCGCAAAGCCTGGCTGCAGGGTCTCTCGCCCCGCGAGAACCGCGAAGTCCCGCCACTCCGGCATGACGTGGTGATGCAACTCGCTGAGCAGCGGCCTGCTCTGGATTTTGAGCTCAACGGAGGCGTCCGCAGCCTCGGGCAGGCGCAGGCGCTTCTGGCTGAAGGGCCGATCAAGGCAGTGATGATTGGCCGTGCAGTTGCAGAGAACCCCTGGCTGCTCGGCACGGCCGACAGTCAGTTCTTTGGCAGTGCCGACCCGGTTGCGGGACCTGCTGAGGCCGTAGAGGCCTGGCTGCCCTATGTCGAGAAGCAGCTGAGCAAAGGCACCCCGTTCCGTGCACTCATGCGCCCGCTGCTCGGTGTGTTCCGGGGCCAGCGTGGCGGCAGGCTGTGGCGGCGCTACCTGAGCGACGCGGCGCTGAATCCCGCATCCGACGCCGGCACCATCGCAGAAGGCCTTGATTTCCTGCGGCATTATCCGGAGACACAACAGGCCCGGGCGCCTGCTGTTGCTGCGGGACGGTAGACTCTGAAGCGTGATGAGTGAAACGGGACCTTACCTTGTACGCGGCATCCGTGGCGCCACGACTGTGGAACGTGACGAGCCGGAACTGATTCTGGAGGCAACCCGCGAGCTGCTGCAGGAAATGCTCACCGCCAACGGCATCGGCGATTTCGGATTCATTGCTTCAATCTTTTTCACCACCACGCCGGACCTGACCAGCACTTTCCCGGCCGAAGCGGCCCGGGAGCTTGGCATGACATCGGTTCCCCTGATCTGCAACTCGGAAATTGCCGTTCCGAACCGGACCCCCCGTGCCATCCGGGTGATGCTGCAGCTGAATACGCGGAAGAGCCAGGCAGAAATCAAGCACGTTTATTTGCGGGAAGCCAAGGCCTTGCGGCCGGATCTGATCAGCGCCCAGTAATACAGACAGATATCAGTGCGGAAGCAAGGTGTCGTCCATGTCGTTCAGAAGAGCGCGAATGGCGGCGGTGTCCGGCCTGTAAAATGAACGGTTACCCTGGCGTTCCACATCAACCAGGCCACTGTCACGCAGAATTTTCAGGTGACCGCTGACGGTCGGCTGGCTGACTCCGAGGTACTGGGCCAGGTCACCTACGGTCAACGCAAAACCTGAGTAGCGGGCGATAAGCGTCAGAAGCAGCAGCCGGGTCGGATCAGCGAGGGCCTTGATGCTGCGTGCGTCACGCATGATGCGCGCCTGGGTGTCCTCGAACAGGTCGCCGGACCGCAAGCCGAAACCAACGAACTGCCTGCCGCCGCTGGCGAGCGAAAATCCGCCTGCTGCAGCAAAGTAAAGCGGCACCACGACAATCTGCTGCTGACCCTCCGCGAGGCGGATTGACTCAGCCGTTTTCTCAAAGCGGATGAAGTGGTAGGGCGGGAGCGCCTTGATCACGTCGGACTGCTCCAGGTAGCGGTTCATGAACTGCTCCCGGTGTGTTTGCACGGTGGCCTGTCCGGTGGACAGCCATTCCTCCGCCAGAGCGCCATGCAGGCGCCTGAACTGTTGGGCCCACTCCTCTGCATCAGACCGGCGTGCCAGGAGCCATTCCCGGAAGCCGGGTTGTTTGGCAGCAGCTTCGACGCTGGCCAGCTGTTCGAGCATCATGTCCGGCAGCTCAGGCAGATCCTGCAGGAAACGGGCTGCGCCGGGATCATTCCAGTAGTCCAGCTGGCCGGCAATTGCAAAGAAATTGTGCCGTCCCTCAGGATGCTTGAGGGAAGCCAGCTCAGCCACCAGTGCGGGCTCACGTGAGCTGAGGCGTTCCAGCCATTCGGGCCGGGGAGAACTGCGGGCTGTTGTCGGACGTGACAGATAGTAGTGCGCGTACAGCAGCTGCAATACCGGAGCGGTGACCGCCACAACCTCAGCGTTCATTCCGGCCGGGTTTGCATCGGTGGTCATCTGCTCAGTCTGGGTTCCGGTCCCACTCGCGGACGGGAATGAGGTCGCCGCCGTCGACGGTGACATTAAGCACCTTATGGGCACGGTTCATCGAGACTTCAAGGATTGCCTGGTCAAATGTCCGTGAACCGATCAGCACCTTGCGGACGAAATAGCCACGTCCGTCAAGGCTCATCTCACTCGTCTTGGACAGGCGTACGGGTATCACCTCACCACTACGGCTGGTGCGCACCCGCGCCAGAAGAAAGTTGCCGTCGTCGCGGAATGCCGGGTTCTGCCTGCGAAATAGTCCAAGCACGTGGCACATTGTAACCTGATGCGATGACAACGGCCGGAAGCGCAATCTGCAAAGGGACAACGGAACTGCCGGAAGCGGCGTCGCCGGTGCGACTGGCACCAATGTGAACGACCTGCGCATCATGCTTGTGGAGGGGTAATGCAAACCGAACTCTTGAAGCCAACGCCAGCTGACCTGGAACTGGCTGCTGAGGCACTGCGCACCGGTGAACTGGTTGCGTTTCCGACCGAAACCGTCTACGGACTTGGAGCGAACGCTCTTGATGATGATGCTGTCCGCTCGGTATTCAGCGCCAAAGGAAGGCCGTCCAGTCACCCGCTGATTGTGCACCTAAAAGAAGGCAGCGACATCACGGACTGGAGCCTCGCTTCCGGCAATGCCCTGGAAATGGCCTTCCAGCTGGCAGAAGCATTCTGGCCGGGTCCGCTGACTCTGGTACTGCCACGTTCAGGGGCAGTGAGTGACGCGGTCACCGGTTCGCAGTCCACCGTCGCGCTGCGGATGCCGGCGCATCCGGTGGCCCAGGAGCTGCTGCAGCGAAGTGGCCTGCCGCTGGTGGCTCCGTCCGCCAACCGCTACGGACGGCTCAGTCCCACGATGGCGCAGCACGTGCTGGCACAACTGGATGGCCGGGTGCGTTACATCCTGGATGGCGGACCGTGCGAAGTCGGACTGGAAAGCACCATCGTGGATCTGAGCGGCGCTGAACCGCGCGTTCTGAGACCCGGCCAGATCAGTGCAGCCCGGCTGGCGGATGTGCTGGGAGTGCCCGTCGCCGGCCGGGGGGCGGCAGCCGTGCCACGCGTGCCCGGAAGCACGGCCAGTCACTACGCGCCGCGCGCCAGCATGCGGCTGGTGAGCGCTGATGGTCTTATGCAGGCAGTCGCACTGGCACGCGCTGAGGTTGGGGTACTGTCTTTCAGGGATGCGCCAGCCGGATTCAGCGGCAGCTGGTACCGGATGCCCGCCACACCTGAGGGCTACGCCCGTGAGCTGTACCGGCGGCTCCATGAACTTGACCGGACCGCCGATCTGATACTGATTGAGCAACCAGCGGAGCAGGTCGGCTGGGAAGCCGTGAACGACAGGCTGAAACGTGCCGCAGGCGAACGCGGACCCCGAAGTGACAGGAAGGTGAATCATGAATGACGCAAGCTCTGCCCGTCCGCTGGTGGCAGTCGTGATGGGCAGCCGCAGCGACTGGCCGGTGCTTAAACCGGCCGATGAGCTGCTGAGGGAATTCGGTATACCCCATGTCGTGAGCATAGTTTCCGCTCACCGCACCCCCGACCGCATGCGCGAGTTCGCCGTTGGCGCCCGTGATGAAGGCCTGCAGGTGATTATTGCTGCCGCAGGCGGGGCAGCGCATCTGCCGGGCATGATTGCAGCCTGGACGACCTTGCCGGTGCTGGGAGTTCCGGTCCGCAGCTCAAGCCTCTCCGGTGTTGATTCGCTGCTGTCGATCGTGCAGATGCCGGCTGGCGTGCCGGTCGGCACGATGAGCATCGGGGAAGCCGGAGCGAAGAATGCCGCCCTGTTCGCCTGCTCGATCCTGTCGATTTCCGATTCGGAACTTGCTGAGCGCCTTGGACAATGGCGTCGTGAGCAGGCAGAAGACGCATTGGCTCAGCCCCTTGACTCACCGGTGTACCGCGCATGAGTTACCTGCCGCCAGGCAGCACCATCGGCATCCTCGGTGCCGGTCAGCTCGGCAGGATGCTTGCCCTGGCCGCGCGGCCGCTGGGTTACCGCGTTGTCATCCTGGCTCCCGATGCCGAAGGCTCACCCGCTTCACAGGTTGCCGATTCTGTCATTCAGGGTGATTACCTGGACGAAGCCGCACTGGCGCAGTTCGCCGCCGCCTGTGACGTGGTGACAGTTGAATTCGAGAACGTCCCCGCCCGGACACTTGAGCTGCTGGCGGAACGCACCCTGGTCCGGCCGGGCGCCCGGGCACTGCATATCAGTCAGAACCGGCTGCGCGAAAAGCTTTTCCTGCAGGAACTGAGACTGCCGCTGCCCCGCTTCGCCCACGTGCGTGACGAGAGCGTGCTGCCCGGCGCCATCGCCCTGACCGGCCTGCCTGCCGTCCTGAAGACCGCGGGCTTCGGCTACGACGGCAAGGGTCAGGTGGTGATTCGGGACGACAACGACATGGAAGCTGCCAGGAAACTGCTGGCCGGATCCGAAGCAGTGCTCGAGGAGCTTGTGACTTTCGAGCGGGAAGTTTCACTGGTTTGTGCGCGGAGCGCCGACGGACAGGTGGCCAGTTACGGCCTGATCGGCAACCGACACGAGAACCACATTCTGGACGTGAGCAGTGTGCCGGTCACCGACCTGCCTCCTGAGGTCCAGGCGCATGCAGGCCGGATTGCCGCTGACATCCTCAGCGGCCTTGACTATGTCGGGGTGCTGTGCGTGGAACTGTTCCTGCTCGGGGACGGCAGTCTGCTGGTGAATGAGATTGCACCCCGGGTGCACAACTCGGGTCACCTGACCATCGAGGCCAGCGTGACCAGTCAGTTCCAGCAGCAGCTCAGGGCCATCACGGGACTGCCGCTGGGCGACACGAGCTACGTTTCGGCAGCCGCAATGGCCAACCTGCTCGGTGACGTGTGGTCAGACGGCGAGCCTGACTGGCCGGCTGTCCTGTCTGATTCCCGGGTACAGCTGCACCTGTATGGCAAAGACAGGGCCAGGCCAGGCCGGAAAATGGGTCATGTGACGGCCCTGGCCGGGACAGCCGCTGAAGCGGAACAGCTGGTGCTTTCCGCGCGTGATTCAGCCTGAGCAGGACGGCCCGATCGCAGCTCCTGGACATGCTGAATCCGTGCGTCGGAGTGCCATAACATGTATCTCGCATGGTCATGCGTACCAGAACTGTTGACTGCGGCCACTCCCGCGGCTAGTATTGGACATTGAAGAACAGGCATGAAACAGGGGCCCGCGCGCTGGGTGTTCATCGTGCTGGCGAGCGTCTCATGTACTTCAGGAAGAGGTAATTCATGAAGAAGAAATTGCTCACCGGACTGACTGTAATGCTGGCTTCCGCCGGCCTGGCATTCGGACAGGGCCTGACGGTCTGGACCACTTTTGCTGACCAGTCACTTGACTGGCTGCAGGAGCAGGCCGATGATTTCACCTCAGCATTCGGCGTTCCGGTGAACCTGGTCCGTTTCAGTGTTGATGAACTGAAGCAGCAGGTGCTGCTGGCTGCCCCGCAGGGAGAAGCCGCAGACCTGTTCGTAGGCGTGCCGCATGACCAGCTGGCCGAAATGGCCGTTGGCGGCGTTCTTGCGGACATGAGCACATACGCTACGGACAACTACCTGCAGGACCTGAGTGAGCAGGCCCGCCTGGCCTACACGTTCTCAGGCATGCTTTTCGGTCTGCCGATGTTCGTCGAGGGCCCGGCTCTGGTCGTCAACACCGACCTTGTCAGCGAAGTGCCCGGCACTTACGAAGGCATGATTGATCTGGCCAAGGACCTGACCACCGACACCAGCTTCGGTTTCATGGCCGACCTGCCGAACTTCTACTTTGCATACGGCTGGCTCCGCACTTACGGCGGTTACGTCTTCGGCCGCGACGCGAGCGGCTCACTTGATGCCAGCGACGTCGGGATTGCCAATGAAGGCGCCATCGCCGGTGCGCAGGCACTGAAGGACCTGCGCTACGCGCACGCGCTCATGCCCGCCGGCACTGACTTTGACGTGGCCAACGGCCTCTTCATCGACGGCGCGCTCGCCATGATCTACACCGGACCGTGGTCAATCAGCCAGTACCGCGACGCAGGCATCAACGTGGCCGTGCAGCCGGTGCCGCCGCTCGCCGACGGCACTCCCTTCGGTGGCTTCATGGGTGTGCAGGGTGTACTCATGAACGAGTTCGGCACCCAGCAGGTAGCCTCGGCCAACTTCGCCAAGTGGCTCACCCGCCGCGACGCCCAGGTCAGCCTGGCAGTTGAGACCGGCCGCATCCCCGCTTCCAGCAGCGCGCTTGAGCTGGTTTCTGACGACCCGGTCGTGCAGGGCTTCGGCCAGGCACTCCTGACCGCAGAGCCAATGCCGAACATCCCCGAGATGGGCAGCGTCTGGACTCCTGCCGGCAACGCCCTGGCAGTGATCCTGGAATCCGCGGACAGTGACGTGGCAGGCAGCCTTGAGGCCGCGCGTCAGGAGATCACCGGCAACTGACTTAACCAGTCAGGCGAGACAGGCAGTAAGGGACCGGCCGGAGGTCCTCACCAGCTGGTGACCTCCGGCCCTTCTGATTTCACAAGGCGGCCAGTCAGTGGACCTATCAAATCCTCAGGCAATGCTCCCGAAGTCAAAAACGACTGCGGGTGGCATCGTGAAATCACTGTTGCTGCTCACCGTCGCGATGCTCGGTGCGGCAGTCGGTGGCTACCTGATTCTTCTGGGCCTGTGGCAGTTCAGCCCAGACGTGCCTGCCTGGGTGGGCCTGCTGGCCGGCCTCGTGGTACTGGTGGCAATACTCGTCGTATTCAGCCGCCGTTTCCAGTGGCTCATGCCCTGGTACTACGTGATGCCGGCAATCCTGTTCCTGCTCACGTTCACATTCTTCCCGGTCGCACTGACCTTCTGGCTGGCATTCACTGACTATGCCGGCATCCGTAACGGTCAGCTGAACATCAGCAGCACCACCCCAATCACCGAAGTTGCCGACACACGCGTGGTAATCAGCGATTCAGGGATCCTTGCCTGCGGTCAGTTGCGTGACGGCTGCAATGACGTGCGGGCGGTCGTTTACAGCTCCGAGACCCGTCTGGCAAGCGCAGTTGAGCTGGACGGTGACCAGCTGACCCTGGCGGAGCCGCTGCCTGCCGGACGCGACGCCACTCAGATTGAGATGCACCTGCCGGAGCTGGGTTTCGACTTCACGGTCGCCATCCTGGCCAGCGACGGCGTCAACGTGACCCTTGAGCGTGAGCCGCCGTTCCCGCCCGACCTTGAGGAACTGCGCATCCGCATCTCCAATGAACTGCCGCGCCGCATCATGTCCCAGGATGGCGACACGCTTGTACTGAACGAAGCGCTGCCCGAAGGGTTCGAACCGACGGCCATTGCCAGATACAACGACTATGGTTTTGTCGGCTGGCGCAACTTCACCCATATTTTCAGCCGGGCGCAAAGTGCGCTGTTTCCCGTATTCGGCTGGAACCTGTCTTTTGCTTTCCTGACCATCATCCTCAACCTGGCGTTTGGCGTCCTGCTGGCCGTGCTGCTCAACAACCGCAACCTGGCCGGCCGCAACTTCTACCGCACGATCCTGATCCTGCCCTGGGCATTGCCGAACATCATCACCATCCAGGTGTGGAAGGGCTTCCTGAACCAGAACTTCGGAGCCATCAACCGCCTGCTCATGCTGTTCGACATCACACCGGAGCCGATCAACTGGCTCGGCACGGTTACGGCCGCGCGCAGCGCCATCCTGATGGTCAACCTGTGGCTCGGACTGCCGTACATGATGACCGCCGTGCTGAGCGCACTGTCAGCCATCCCGCGTGAACTGTATGAAGCCGCACGCATCGACGGTGCCAGTCCCTGGCAGAGTTTCACCGGCGTTACAGCCCCACTGCTCCGCGCCGCCATGGTGCCGATCGTGCTGTCGTCATTCGCCTTCAACTTCAATAACTTCAACCTTATTTTCCTGCTTACCGACGGTGGGCCACCCACAGCCTGGGGCACAGCGACCGCCCGGGGCACCGATATCCTGATCAGCTGGGCTTATAACGAAGCCTTCCGCTCACAGGGTGGCTACGCTTACGGCCTCGGTTCCGCCATCTCGATCCTTATTTTCATCATCACAGTCGCTGTCAGCCTGGTTAATTTCAGGGTGACCGGTGCACTCAGGGAGGAGCGGCGGTAATGAGGCTGCGCAATACCGGTTATCTCGTCCTGGTACCCGTCATCCTTGTGGCGACAGTCGCCGTGATCTGGTACCTGTTTGCCAGCCTGCCCGATCCGGTCATCCGTGAGCGCTTCCTGGTGCTTGAGGGCGGCTGGCGCAATCTGCTCGGTGCGTTTGTTGCGGGAGTGGTCGGCATCAGTCTTGCCGCCTGGGCATGGGGCAAGGCAGTCCGGCCCGGCAAGGCACGCGCCTATGCCGTAACCGCCGGCACGCACCTGCTCCTGCTCGGCATTGTCAGCGCCGTGTTCTATCCGGTTGTCTACCTGCTGGCTGTCTCTTTCAACCGCAACAACACCCTGGCCACCGCCCTGCCGACCGAAGGGAACATCTTCGTCCGCTCCGGCGTCTGGCCCGACCCGAGCCGTATCAGCACAATCCAGTACGAGCGGGTTCTGAGTGAGACTCACCTGGACCTGGTGCACTGGTTGCTTCTGGGGCTTCTGGTAGCACTGTTCCTCACGGTGGTGGCCGTGCACTTTGCCGGCCGTGCAGCCTCAATCACAGCTTCGCAGCGTGACATCTGGATGCGCTGGCTGGGCTTCGGCCTGTTTGCCACGGCCGCAGGTCTTGTCGTGAGCATCACCCCGGCAAACTTCTACTCCATCAATGCCGCCGGTGAGCAGGGCACCGCATCCAGTGAACGCGCCATCATTCTCTACATTCGCAACACCCTGCTGGTGAGCGGCACCACCGGCCTCTTCGCAGTGCTCATCAGCGCCACTGCCGGCTACGCGTTTGCGCGCCTGCGGTTTGAAGGCCGTTACCAGACATTGCTGACCTTCGTATTCGTGCAGATGTTCCCGGGCTTCATGGCACTCGTTGCCATTTACTGGCTCATGGTGCGCCTCGACCTGCTGAACACCTTCAGCGGCCTGATCCTGGCCTATTCCGGCGGTGCGATAGCCTTCGCATCCTGGATCTTCAAGGGCTACGTGGAAAGCCTCAGCCCCAGCCTCGAGGAAGCCGCACTGGTTGACGGGGCCACCCGCTGGGGCGCCTTCTGGCGCATCATTCTGCCACTCAGCATTCCGATGCTGCTGTTCATCTTCCTGATGCAGTTCATCGGCACCTACAGTGAATTCATCCTTGCCAACACGCTCCTGCAGGGCCAGGAAAACTGGACTGTGGGAATGGGCCTGCGCAACTTCACCACGGGTCGTTTTGACACGCAGTGGGGAGCTCTGGCTGCGTCAGCGGTGCTTGGTTCATTACCGATTCTCGTCATTTTCTACTCGTTCCAGGATGCGCTGACCGGTGAGCATGCCGCCGGCGGGGTCAAGGGGTGATCGCCATGAATGGCTGCCAATGTCCAGATATTCGTCCATTCGTTTCAACCGCAAGTATTTTCGACAGTCTCACCAACAGGAGGTGCCAATAAAATGGCGGAATCAACAGGAGTAAAACAGGAGCCCCAATCACTCGAGGATCTGATCTGGAAGCGGCAGTACGCTGCCGGCAAGGATGAGAACTTCGAGCTGGGAGCCGTGCGCGTCGGTGAGGGTGTCGGCACCAACCCCAGTGACAGCAGGAGCTACGCAACGCTCATCACCTCACGCAGGTTCATTCCCGGTGGCCGCATCCTGGCGGGCGCCGGCAGTGCCCACGGCAACCTGCTGAACTGCTTCGTTCAGGACGGAGCCCCGTTCGAATCCGGCAGCACCACGGGCGTGCTGTTGCTGGCACGCAAACTGGCACTGGTCACCAAGGTTGGTGGCGGCAACGGCGTGAACCTGGACCCGCTCCCGCCGAAAAGCAACTATGAAGGCCCGCTCGGCACCGCCTGGCTGACCATCGCTGAAGATCATGCCGACCATGACAAGGTGCGCGACGGCACCCACATGGACCTGGTGCGCGGCCAGTACGAGACGCGCGGCTACAGCAATCTGCGTTTCACCGAGCGCAACGCTGCCCCTGCCCACGTCAGCATCATCCGCATTGACGACAGTGTTGACGGCATCTGGACCGGCGCTGCCGACATGGTCAACGCGCTGCTCAGTGGCGAGGATGTGCTCATTGACCTGTCCGGCCTGCGGGCCGAAGGCACACCGGTGCATGGCTCAGGCGGCAACAGCTCGGGCCCCGGCAGCTTCGCCGTGGAAATCTTCGAGAACTTCGCCCGCTGGGCGTCGCTGGGCGGGGCAGAGCACGCCGGCCCGGTTGCCACGCTGCGTTACGTATATGCGCCCACGCTGCGCGTGATCCGTCAGGGCGGCTGCCTGCATCCCGACACGCTCGTCAACACCAGCCGCGGCACACTGCGCCTGGGTGAACTCGTCGATCAGCACCAGCAGGGCTGGCAGGGACACACGCTGAAGGTTGCCACTGATGATGGCTGGAAGGACAGTCCGGAAGGTTTCAACAACGGGGTCAAGCCGACCCTGCGGGTGACCCTGCGCAATGGCCAGACGCTGCGCGGCACCCACAACC
>CAZPLV010000021.1:2107-19548 GCA_964587295.1 uncultured bacterium | reverse complement strand
CGACCAGCGAGTTCGGCGGACTGCCGAATTCACTGAGCAGCCCCGGTGCCGCATCAAGCGGGTAAACGAGCTCCATGACCTCGGCGCGGTCTTCAATCGAAGCCAGATGATCAACCTCGTCCAGCCGCAGCCAGTTCAGTACTTCCTGCACCGCTGCCTTGCGCACGGTCAGGGGCGATTCAATGCCTACCCGTTCAAACAGCCGCCGGTTCTGGGCACGGCTGACGCGGGTGATTACTTTCGGTATGCCCAGCTGTTTGCCGAGCAGGGATGCAAGGAGGTTCTTGGCGTCGTCGTTGGTTATGGCCACCAGCACGTCTGAATCTTCCAGCCGTTCCTGTTCCAGCAGCTCCAGGTCGGTGCCGTCTCCCCGCAGGACCAGGGCACGCGGGAACCACAGTGCCAGTTTCTCGGCACGTTCGGACTCCTGCTCGATGATGACCAGTCTGTTGCGGTCACCGTGCAGTTGCCTGGCGACCATGAAGCCGACGTTGCCGCCGCCAATGAGCGTGACATTCTGCCGCCGCCTGGACGGGCTGAAACGGCTGGCCAGGTCCCGCATGCTGTCAGCGGTACCCATGAACACGACCTTGTCACCGACGTCGAGGCTGGTGTCACCGTCCGGCACGCGGAACTCGTCAGAGCGGATCCGTCCCACCACCAGAACGCTGTCCGGCAGGGTCAGCTCCTTGAGCACGGTTCCAGTGAAGGGATCCCCCGGTTCCAGCCGGTATTCCAGCATGCGGATCATCCCGCCCGCAAAAACCCCGGAATCAACGGCACGCGGCACACGCACGATGTCGACAATCTGGTCAGCAAGGGTGCGCTGGGGCCAGATCAGCCGGTCAATCGCCAGGCCGATTGATTCCATCGGGCCACGTGGCTTGAAGGCATCTATGTAGCGCTCACGTGTGACGAACGCCATCGTCTGCTGGGCGCCGAGGCCCCGTGCGGCGAGGCAGGAGAGCACGTTCACATCGTCGTTGGTGGTGCAGGCGATCACCGCGTCGGCAGTGCCCGCTTCGGCGCGGCGCAGCTCCTCGGGATCGGCGCCGTTGCCGGTCAGGAACCGCACGTCAAGGCTGGCGAGTTCAACGCCGCGCGCTTCATCCGTGTCGAGCACGGTGACACTGTGTTCCCGGTGCAGCTGGGCAGCGATCTGGTAACCGGTTTCGCCACCACCGACGATGACTATGTTCACAGGTTCATGATAGCTTGCACGACTCCTGCGGCCCTCAGTCCAGGGTGCCGTGCACGACTAGTCGTCCGGCGGTTCCCAGCAGCAGCCAGCCCGGAATCAGCCACCAGATCAGATGCCCGTGCCGGACGAACGGCGTGAGTTCATCCGCAACCGCAAAGTCAGCCAGCAGCGTATCGGCGACATTGCGCGGCAGTTCGGCCACACTGTTTCCGACGTTGTCTATTACACCCGTAATGCCGTCAAGGCCGGCCCTCAGGACGTAGCGCCGTGTCTCGATCGCCCGGAGCCGGCCCATGTCGTAATGCTGGCGGCCGCCATTGCCGCGGGCGAACCAGGCATCGTTGGTGATCGTCACCAGCACGTTGGCACCGTTTCTGACAAGATCGCGGCTGACCTGTGCGAACACGGACTCATAGCAGATGTAGGTACCGACGTTGAACGGTTCCGCGCCGCCCACGGGCAGTGAAGCCCTGTCCGCTCCGGCGACGGTGTTCTGCAGCATGCCCATGTTCATCAGGCCGAAGAGGGCACCGTACAGGCCCTCCAGCGTGTCCATCAGCGGCCAGGTCTCACCGAACGGCACCAGAACGGTCTTGTCGTAGCGGCCACTGACAGCGGCGTCCTGGATCAGCCAGGCGCTGTTGTGCGAGCCGGCAGCGGTCTCACCGCGGCCACCGACGATGAAGGCCGAGCCGGGAGCTGCTGCCTGGATCTCCTCACGCAGCGAATCAGCTCCTGCAGCCTGCACGTCCCAGCCGAGCAGTGAACCCTCCGGCCAGACAACCAGGTCCGGGGCCTCAGCTGCACGGGCGCTGGCAGCGGCAGTCAGTCTCGTCTGGATGAGCAGGTCGCCGGCCGGGCTGCCCAGCCGTCCGAACGGATCCAGATTCGGCTGCACCAGCAGCACCGTCCGGTCCGGCTGAAGCGGTTCGGGCTGACGCAGGACGCCCCCGAACCAGGCGCCGCTGAGCAGCAGCACAGCCAGGACCGGTGCCAGGATTGCCCGGTCCCGGCGCGGCCTGTGCACCGCCTCAACGAACGGGGTCACCAGCAGCGCAATGGCAGTGACGCCAAGCAGGCTCAGGCCGTTCACACCGATGACGTCAGCCAACTGCGCCACCGGCGTGTCCAGCCACATGTAGCCAAGGGTTCCCCAGGGAAAGGCGAAGTAACCCAGTGACCGCAGCAGTTCGGTCAGCACCCAGGCGGCAGGCAGGAGCAGCAGCGTGCTGCGGCCGCGGCCGCCGGCGAGGCGTGAGAGACCCGTGGCCAGCCCCCAGAAGGTCGCCAGGATCAGCAGCAGCGGCGGATAACTGAGCCAGAAAAGCGGACCCAGCCAGTCAGGCTGTGACAGTGAGGCCGGCAGCCACAGAAGATAGAGGCTGAAGAAACCGAGTGCAAAGAAGAAGCCGAGCTGGAAAGCGCGCCTGAAGCCGCCGGAGTTGGCGACAAGGACAAACAGTGGCCCGAGTGCCAGCAGGGCCGGCCACAGTCCGGTTGGCGGGAGTGCCAGCGTAAGCAGCACACCGCAGGTGACTGCTATGGCTGCCGGCATCAGCAGGCTGCCGTCAGCGCGCCTTGTGAACATCAGTCCGGCTGGTTCGCGAGCAGTGCGGCCAGCAGCTCGACACGCTCGAGAGTGAGCGCTACGTTGATGTGCTCATGCCGCGCATGCGGCCCCGCACCGACTGCGCCGAGTCCGTCCAGGGTGGCGACGCCGGCAGCCGAGGTGAAGTTGCCGTCGGAACCGCCACCAACCACACCACTGGTCAGTTCACGTCCGGCCTGGCGTGCCTTGCCGGCAGCAAGTTCGAACAGTTGCGAGTTGGCTTCGGTCAGTTCCAGCGGGGGCCGGTTGAGGCCACCGTCGACCTGCACTTTCACCCGGCTGTCGCGCGGCCGGTAGCTGCGCAATGACTCGTCAATGCGGTCGGCCTCACGCATCACCAGCGTGCGGAAGTCGATGCCGGCAACTGCACTCTCGGCAATCACGTTGCGGACGCTGCCGCCCTGGGCGGTGGTCACATTGACCGTGGTGCCCTTGCTGTCCTCACTGAGTGATTCAGCGAACAGCAGGAAGTGCGCCAGTTCCCGCAGCGCGCTGGCGCCCAGTTCAGGCGAGTTGCCGGCGTGGGAGCTGACACCCGTGAAGGTGACCGTGTAGTCGCCAACGCCCTTGCGGCCCAGTTTCAGTGCCCCGTCGTCACGTGCCGGTTCAAGCACGAACACGCGATCGTGCCTGCGGGCGAGATTCTCGATAAGTTCGCGTGAGGTGAGGCTGCCGGTTTCCTCGTCGCTTGTCAGCAGCAGCGTCACTCTGCCGGCGAGCTCCAGGCCGGCTGCATCAAGCAGCTGCACAGCGTGGATGCTCGCGGCGATTCCGGCTTTCATGTCCAGGGTTCCCGGACCGTGGAACTTCTCGCCATCGCGCCGCACCGGCATGTGTTCCAGGGTTCCCAGCGGCCAGACCGTGTCGTAATGACACAGCAGCAGCGTGGACGGACCGGAGCCGCCTGAGCGGACCGCTTCCAGATGGTCGCCCGCTCCCTCATTGGTGTGTCGCTGCACCTGCCAGCCGCCATCAGTGAGCAGCGCTTCCATGTCATCTGCCAGGGAGGCCAGGGCTTCCGGGTTGCTTGTCGGGGATTCCGCCCGCACCAGTCTGGTCAGCAGGTCAAGGTAGGTTTTTTCGTCGGCTCTGATCTCGGTTCCCATGCGGGCATGTTACTCCAGCTCAGCGCAACTGCTCTTCCCGCCAGAGCTGTTCCGCCAACAGGCGCACCGTTGGTTCACGCGTGGTCCGCGCATATGAATAGCCGTAGCGCAGATTGGTCACGGATTCGGAATGGCCCAGTTCAAGACAGGCCATGTGGCAGGCCAGATACACCTGGGCAAGAAGGACATCCCGCATGCGCTGCGGCCTGACGGCGTGAAGGTCCTTAAGGGCAGCGTCCCAGGCGGCAAGTGCCTCGCGTGGCTTGCCTTCCGCCTCGAGTCCGCGTCCGCGCCGGTAGTGCGCCGCCGCTTCATAGAGCAGGTCATGCATGACTGAATCCTACCCGGCCGCAGCCGCTCGGGTGAAGGGTGCGGCAATTCCTTCCCTGGCTGCCTCGACTGCCTCGGCGGGTGCCCAGTCAAGTGCCAGTACGGCCCGGTAGGCTTTGACAGCCTCAGTCCGCTTGCCGGTCAGGTCACGCAGCTGGCCGAGACGCGCCAGCAGAAAGCCCGGCAGGAAGTATGGCTGGGAAAAATCACCGTGCGACACGCGCTCAAGCAGGGCGCAGGCTTCTTCGTCGAGCCCCTGGGCCAGCAGCAGGTTGCTGCGGGCGTAGCCGGCTTCGGCGCTGTCCAGCTTTTCCAGCGCATCCTTCAGCGCTTCGGCATGGTCCGGTTCACCGATCAGCATCGCCTGGTCGAGCAGGGTGCGCTCACGCGCGTCCGGGCTGATATTCACGCGGTCCGGCAGCTCGAGCAATTCCGCTCCAAGGTTCCGCAGGGCTGCTTCAAGCGCGGGCAGCTCGTGCAGACTGACCAGCACCGCCACGGTTCCGGTGCCCGCAGCTGCCCTGATCCGCTCCGCCATCACTTCCGCGCGGGCGTAGCGCCAGTTGTTGGCCGGGCCATCGCCAGCCGCCTGCCTGAGTTCATCCTCAAGTTCACGGACCAGAGGCAGCACCTCGGTCCTGAGGCGGCCGAGTGTCAGGTTGCTGTCCAGCATCTCCGCCAGCTGCCGTTCAAGCTGGGCGTGCCGGCGCAGCTTCTCCTGCAGGGCCGGCATTTCGCCCGTAAAACGCCGGAAGTCTTCCTCGGCTGCGGGATCACTGCTCGGTTCAGCAACCAGCCGCGGTTGCGGTCCGTGCTGCTGCAGCCAGGGGATCAGCGCCAGTGGCAGGGCTGTCTCAAAGGTGTCCTGCCAGTCCGGCTGTACGGTGGCGCCTTCAGCCAGTGCGGTGACGGCCACCGTTTCCGGGGCCAGTTCCTGCAGGACATCACGCAGGGTCACGGCATTCAGCGCGGGATAGCGCAGGTGCAGTGGACCCAGCAGCGGCAGCAGCAAAACCTTCATCAGCACTCCGAACTGACGGGCTCAGTCACGCCGGGCCGCGTAAAGTAGCGGCTGTGCACCTGAGAAATGGCCGTGCAGCTTCAGGTGCCTGATGGGTCCTTCCGGATCGAACAGTCCTGCCAGATCCGACAGGGGCACGTTCACGACAAAGCTTCCGGACGCCCAGGGGCCAACCTTGTAAGGGGCCAGGATGAAACGGACGCCTGAGGGACTGAGCACGAACACCTCCAGGTCGCCCGGTTCAAAGCCGCTGACACTGCCATCAAGAACCCAGTCAGCCTGCTGCTCGCGGAGTTCGGCCAGAATCAGTCCGCTCAGGGTGTCGAACCAGCCGGAGTCTTCCAGGAACAGATCTGCCAGCACGAACGGCCGGTGCTGCGTACCAAGCAGGGTCAGGTTGTATGACCAGTACTCGAGGTTCGAATGCGCGCCACCGGTGTAGGTGCTGACTGTCACGAGCGCACTGAGGAGGCCGGGGGCAGCGTATTCGATGCTGGCGCGTGAATCAAACCACCATTCAGTGCGGATGTTGCCTTCCAGGTCAGCCTGCTGCGCCAGTTCGACGAACTCAATCTGCTCGGCCAGCAGGTCCGGCTGGACAAATGCGTTCATGTCCGCCAGGCGGGGCGAGCTGAACAGCGGGTAGGTGGTGGTTGCCGTGATCCGGTTCTGGCTGTAGCTGTAATCCACGTACTGTGCCACCAGCTCGAAACGGAACGGTGTGAGCGAATCCGGCGACAGGAAGCTGCCCTCAAAGGAGCCGAAGGGATCGGGCTCTCCAAGCATCGTGCCCATCATCTCGCCACCGGCGAGACCGAAACGGGCCACGAGCGAGTTGTCGTCACTGTCGTAGCTCCCGCCCGATTCAAGCTGCAGCGGCAGGTAATCGTGCATCAGTCGGCCCAGCATGGCGTTTCCGTCGATGCTCAGTTCCAGCTGCCACGGCTCGTCACCGATGACTCCGCGGTAGTAGTTGGTGTTGGCGAGAGTGGTGCCCGCGCTCAGAAGGAGCAGGCTGATCAGGAGCAGCCGGACTGCACGCACTTCAGACTCCGACCTGTCCGGCCGCTGCCTGGCTGACGCCGACATCCTCAAGCCACTCGCTGAAGGCATTCAGGCCAATTCGGTAAGTGGCTTCGCGACGTTCCTTGCGGCCCACGCCGCGCTGTTTGGCAACGGACGGCACCAGGCCCCAGTTCGCGTTCATCGGCTGGAAGTTGTCGGGGTTGGCGCTGCTCAGGTAACGGACCAGGCCACCCAGCATGCTTGCCTCGGGCGGAATGACCGCTTCAAGCCCCAGGGCGCGCCGCGCAGCATTGAGTCCCGCCAGCCAGCCGGTTGCGCTCGACTCGAGGTAGCCCTCGGTGCCGGCGAGCACTCCCGCGGCGTACATGCCGGGATGGTCGCGGAACTGCAGGTCGGGACCCAGCAGCGCGGGCGCGTTCAGGTAGGTATTGCGGTGCATCACGCCGTAACGCACCACAACCGCCTTCTCCAGGCCGGGCATGAGCTGCACCAGTTCCTTCTGGTCGCCCCACTTCAGACCGGTCTGGAAGCCGACGATCGAGTACATGCGGCCGGCGGCATCTTCCTGGCGCAGCTGCGCCACGGCGAAGTAGCGCTCGTCGGTTTCCGGGTGCTCCAGGCCGACGGGCTTCAGCGGGCCGAAGCGCGGTGTGTCGTAGCCGCGGCGGGCCAGCTCCTCGATCGGGATGCAGCCCTCGAAAAACTCAAGGTTTTCCCAGTCGTGCGGAGTGTGGCTGCGTGCTTCGGTGAGCCGTTCGAACCAGGTGTCGTACTGCTCCCTGGTGAAGGGCAGGTTGATGTAGTCAGCCGACTGGCCGTAACGGCCGCGCCGGTAAGCAACGCTCATGTCGATGGAGTCCGCCTCTATCACCGGGGCGGCTGCATCATAGAAGCCAAGGAAGTCTCCGCCGATCCGTTCACGGAGCGCCTGGGCCAGATCATCAGAGGTGAGCGGGCCGGTGGCCATGACAACGATGCCATCCGGGATTTTCGTCAGTTCACTGCGGTGGACGGTGATAAGCGGGTGTTCCGAAACCTCGCGTGTCACCTGCTGTGACATCAGGTCACGGTCAACGGCAACTGCGCCGCCGGCAGGAACCCGGTTCTGGCTGGCGGAGGTCATCACGACACCGCCGGCTGCCAGCATCTCGGCCTGCAGCAGGCCCTTGGCGTTGCTTTCAGCCTCACCGCCAAACGAGTTCGAGCAGACCATCTCGGCAAAACCTTCGGTCTTGTGGGCCGGCGTCATGCGCACGGGCCGCATCTCATGCAGGTCCACCGCAACTCCCAGACGTGCGGCGGCAAGGGCAGCATCACTGCCTGCCATACCAGCGCCTATTACGGTGATGCGGGCTCTTGAAGCAGTGTCAATACTCACGGCGTCAGTGTAGCAGCAGCGGCGTTAGAATCGCGTATGCAGGCAGCATTAGACTTCCGTTCCGATACCGTCACCAGGCCGACAGCCAGCATGCGCGAGGCAATGCAGACTGCCGCCCTGGGAGATGACGTCTACTTCGAGGATCCCACCGTCGCCGGACTGCAGTCAGAGCTGGCTGAGATGACCGGTTTCGAGGCCGGCCTGTTCATGCCGTCAGGCACCATGGCCAACCAGGTCGCCCTGGCTGTGCACTGCCGTCCCGGCATGGAAGTGATCATGCCCGAAGGCGCACACATATACGAGTTTGAGCCGGGCTCCATGTCCGTGATCGGCGGTCTGCTGCCGCGGCTGGTGAAGGCGCCTTACGGTGTACCAGCTCCAGAGGACGTTGACGCAGCCGTGCAGAATTCAATCCACAAGGCCGAGACGGGTCTGCTGAGCCTGGAGAACACGCATAATTTTGCCGGCGGCACTGTGGTTGCGCTCGAAGCCGGTGCCGAGCTGATTGCCGTTGCCCGCCGGCACGGTCTGCCGGTCCACCTCGATGGTGCCCGGGCATTCAATGCGGCAGTTGCACTCGGGGTCAGCATCCGCGAGGTGTGTGCAGGCTTCGACTCGGTTTCAATCTGCCTGAGCAAGGGCCTATCAGCACCCGTTGGCTCGGTGCTGCTCGGTTCAGCCGAGTTCATCAGGCGGGCACACCGGCTGCGGAAACTGCTCGGCGGCGGCATGCGCCAGGCCGGCGTGCTGGCTGCGGCCGGTCTGGTGGCGATACGCGAAATGCCCGCGAAGCTCGAGGCGGATCACGTGCTGGCAAGACAGCTGGCCGCAAGCTTCAGTGAATTGCCGGGCATAAGCGTGGACATGGCCAGCGTACAGACCAACATGGTTTATCTGGAGCTGCCCGATGCTGCCGGTGTTGCCGCCGCGCTGGGCAAGGAAGGCGTGCTGGTCAACGCACTTGGTGAAACACGCCTGCGTTTCGTGACCCATCATCAGCTTGACGGCGCCGCTGCGGAGCGTGCCACCCGGGCCATGCGCACGGTGCTCGCTGCGCGTGGCTGACCTCAGGCTCCTGGCCTGGCCGGCCGGCCACAGTCTGAGCCCGGTGATGCACACTGCCGCGCTGCGGGAGATGGGACTGGAGCACACCTACCGTGCGCTGGCAGTTGCACCCGCCGGCCTGGCCGACGCCGTGATTGGGCTCCGCGGCGAAAACGTGCTGGGCGCCAATGTGACGGTTCCGCACAAGGAAGCCGTGATTCCGCTTCTCGACAGCGTGAGTGACGCCGTGCGTGCCATCGGTGCGGTGAACACGATCAGCAACCAGGGCGGCCACCTCCTTGGTGACAACACTGACGTGCATGGCTTCCAGGCTCTGCTGGATGCCGCCGGCGTGACGCTCGCTGCCGCCAGCCCGGCCAGGGTTGTGCTGCTCGGCGCAGGCGGGGCCGCCCGGGCTGCGCTGTATGTACTCGGAAACCGGGCCCGGACTGTCCTGATCAACCGGACTCCGGCGCGGGCCGTCGCGCTGGCTGCAGATTTCAGGGGTCACGCGCAGGTCAGCCATGTGGCTGCTGCGCCGACCGCCGGACTGCTGGCCGGAGCTGACGTGATCATCAACACCACCTCCGTCGGCATGGAACAGGCCGGTCGTGATCCGGACGTGTCTCCGCTTGCCGCCGAACTGCTGCCGGCAGGTGCGGTTGTCATCGACATGGTTTACAGGCCCGCGCTGCCCCGGCTTCTGCGTGACGCGCTGGCCGCCGGCCTGAAAGTGCAGGGAGGCATGGAGATGCTGGTTCAGCAGGGCGCGCAGAGCCTGCGCATATGGACCGGTCTGGAGCCGCCCGTGGCCACGATGCGTGATGCGGTCACGGAAGCGCTGTCAGCCGGCTGAGGCGTTACGGTCCAGCTCACCGATGGTTTTTTCGACCAGCCGCAGCAGGGCAGCTCCGACCCTGGCTTCAGCTGCAACGGCCACGAAACGTGTTTCCGAAAACACAAGTATGGCCACCGAGTAGCGTTCACTGCTCAGGCTCAGCGATTGAGGGGCGCGGCCGAGAGCCGTCCGGTTGCTGTTCAGCAGATTCAGTGAGGTTGCGAACAGCTGCGCTGCGTCGCCGTGTCCGGCGTCAGGCTGCTGTGCATGCGGATAGCCGACCGCCACGGCACTGAGGCGTGGCTGCGCCGCCAGCAGGCGTTCCACCAGGGCCAGGTCGCGTCTGCGTTCATCAGCGAGCCGGGCGGCCTCGCTCACCGCTCCGGTAACCGGCAGGTTGATCGTTGCGCGTTTCGGTGCCCGGTGAGCCTCGACCGCAAAGTCCGTGTCGGCCAGAGACATGAGCTCCGACAGTGCGCTTATCCCCAGGTTCATTACGCCGGATTGCTGAAAACTCGCGTGCTGAACGATACCGCCTTGCAGGTATACGTGTCCGCGGCCGCCGTTGAGCCTGACGACCGCGTCAATGCCCGAGACATGCAGCATCTCAAGCAGCTGTTCAAGTGACATCAGTCCGGTGGTTCCGCTCAGCGGCACGTCCGAACTGTCCAGATCCGCCTCCGTCGGCACGATCGTGCCCGGGGCAACCGGCAGTTCCGCGCGCAGCGGCGGCCATGAAAGGAAAGCGTCCGGACGGCTCGATCCGCGCCACTCATCCGGATTGCCGAACAGCAGAAACTGCGCCTGCGGCTTTTCGCGGCGCGTCCAGGCAAGGAAACCGGCTGGTGAGGCCCCACGAAGGGCCTGGTCGCAGAACACGGCCGCGACCGGCTGCCCGCGCAGCAACTCCAGGTTTTCCTGTGAGGTGCGGCCGGCCTCAACCCGCCAGCCCACACCCGCGAGTTCCTCGCGCATACGGCTGAGCCTTTCCTGGTTGTTGCAGATGACAAGAGCTACAGGCGGCATGCTCCCCCTCAGTCAGCCTATATCATTGCAGGGTGGTGACGCATGACGTTCAATGAATTCCAACATTTGCTCACTGAGATGGTCGACGAGATACCGTCCGGGTTCATGCAGGGACTTCAGGCAATCATGGCCCTTGAGGCTGAACATCCGGAACCGGATTTTGAGGACGTGTACCGGATGGGCGAGTACCTTGACATCGGCCCGGAGCAGTTTCTGGGCGGCAGCTCAGGAATCGGACGGCACGTCGTTCTGTACTGGGGTTCCTTCAGGCGCATCGCCGCAGCTGACCCTGAGTTCGACTGGGAAGCAGAGATCTGGGAGACCCTGACCCACGAACTGAGGCACCACGTCGAATCACTCGCAGGGGACGCCAGCCTGATCGAACAGGATGAACTGGACGCCAGTACGTTTCAGCGACGCGACAACTGAGAAGGTATCAGGAACGCAGCTGCCGCGCCAGGCGGGCGTCGGCGTAGACCTTCACTCCCAGGATCACCGAAATCAACAGGAACGCAATGCCGGCCAGGAACGGAATCGAGATGAAGCCGAGCCAGTTGATGTACTGCATGTCGCAGGGGACACCGCCGGTGCAGGTACCAAGCGGCAGGAAGCCAGGCACCGTCTGGCCGAGGTAGTGATAAACGGACGTTCCCAGGCCAATCAGTGCCAGCGGCAGCGAGTAGCGCGCCACCTTGTCGTCACCGAAATAGCTGGCAACACCGAGCAGCAGCACCTGCGGGTACATCCAGATGCGCTGCCACCAGCACAGGGCGCAGGGCACGAACTGGCGTACCTCACTGAAGTAGAGGCTGCCGCTGGTGGCCACGATGGCCACCAGCCAGGCGAAATACAGTCCGTAGCGGCGGATTGCTTCGATCAAGTCAGTATCAGTCCGCGCAGATCAGCGCAGGGCAGCGTTTACGGCGCTGCTGATTGCGGAAGCGGAGTTGGTCACCAGCTGACCGTTGACGAAGACGGACGGCGTGCCGGTGGCGCCGGCTGCTGCTGCCATGGCCCCGTCGGCGCGGATGGTGTCCATGGTTGCCGGGTCCTCGGAGCAGGTCACGAGTTCCTCGCGGTCTATGCCGGGGCCGTACTCGCTGGCGATGTCAATGGCAACGTTGCGCCCGCCGCGCAGTTCACCCTGTGAGCGCATGAGTACCGGGTAGACGTCCCAGAACGCTTCGTTGCTCTGCTGGTAGACGCACTCAGCGACTGCGGCAATCGCGTCTGCACCGGGCATGACAACGAAGTCAACGAAATAGAAGGCAACGTCGTCATTGCCTGCGAATTCGCTCTTCAGCTGCGGAAAAATCGTTTCGGAGAAAGTGGCGCAGTGCGGGCACAGGAAATCCTTGAACATTGCCACCTGAACGGTCGCTTCGGGATTCCCGGACACCGGCTGGTTGCTCAGATCCAGTTGACTGGCCGAGGCACCGCCGACCCGGTTCACGATAATGATGGCCAGGATGGCTATCGCTACGATGCCTACGGTAATCTGAGTGAGTCGCTGTGTGTTCATGGCAACAATGTAACCGCTGATGCATGAGTCAGGAATGTGTTGATGCAACATCCAGCGGGCAATGTAGGCTCCGCACCCTGCCCGCATGGCCCTGCTCTGCTAGAATCCGGCTGTATGCAGTTATGTTTTCAACTGCTGAAAGTTAAGGTCCAGGAGGAGAAAAATCATGGCTTTCAAACTTGAACCCCTTCCTTATGCGAGTGATGCACTCGAACCGCACATTGATTCCGAAACCATGGAAATTCACCATGGCCGGCACCACAAGACCTACACCGACAACCTGAACGCTGCTGTCGAGGGCACCGAGCTCGAAGGCATGTCAATCGAGGAAATCCTCGGCCGCGGCACTGATGCACTGCCGGCAGCCGTCCGGAACAACGGTGGCGGCTACCACAACCACAACCTGTTCTGGCAGTCGATGAGCGCCAGTGGCGGCGGACAGCCCAGCGGCGATCTTGCCGCGGCAATCGACGCGAAGTTCGGTTCGTTTGACGAGTTCAAGCAGAAGTTCACGGACGCCGGCGTCAAGCAGTTCGGATCCGGCTGGGGCTGGCTCGTTGTGAACGGCTCGGGTGAAATCGATGTTTACGGCCTGCCCAATCAGGACTCACCGCTCATGCAGGGCGACACGCCCCTGCTCGGTGTGGACGTCTGGGAGCATGCCTACTACCTGAAGTACCAGAACAAGCGTCCTGACTACGTCAGTGCGTTCTTCAACGTAATTGACTGGGATGTCGTTGCCAGGCGCTACAGCGAGGCCCGCGGCTGAGCAGCCACAGTTGAACTCCCGGGCCTGAACGGTCCGGGCTGAATGCGGCGGCCCTGCTTCTGGCAGGGCCGCCGCTCCGTGTTCGGGTCACCTGGCCTGCTGCCGTCTCCCTCGCTGTTATTGCCGGGTGATCGGGCGGTCCTGGCGTAACTTCAGCCTAAGCTCCTGACTCATGGACCGGCGGCTTGAACTGCTGCTCACCTGGCTACTCGCAGGCAGTTGCCTGCTGGCGGCTGCCTGGCAGGTGGCGGGTCGCCTGACACCCAGGTTCGTGCCGTTGCAGCTGGAGCAGCCACAGCTGAACGTGACGGTCGCTGGCGCAGTTGCGGCGCCCGGCGCCTACACGCTTGAGTGGGGTGCAACGGTCGCTGACCTGCTGGCACTGGCCGGTGGTCTGACTGCTGAGGCTGCCACCGAGCTGGTGCAGTTCGGCCGTCCGCTCGGTCAGGGCGACAGCATCCAGGTGCCGCGCACACAGGCCGGGGACGGCTCGCAGCGGGTCAGCCTCAACAACGCTGACAGCTGGTCGCTGCAGCGGCTGCCCGGCGTGGGTCCGGCGCTGGCGGAGCGCATCATTCTCGGCCGGCCCTATCACACGGTGGAGCAGCTGCTGGATGTGTCCGGCATCGGTCCGGCCACTTTCGCGCGGCTTGAGCCGCTCATAGGGCCGTGAAGGACGGTTATCTGCCCTGGCCGGTTCCGGCGAGCCTGGGTGCTGCCGTGGGAATCATCGGTTTCAGCGGCGCTGTTGCTGTGTGGCTGCTGCCAGCGCTCGTATTGCTGGGACTGCTGGTCGCCCGCCAGCCCCGGCCGGTCGTGGCGTTGATTGCGGTACTGCTGGGGGCAGGGCTGGGCGCCGTGCGCTGGCTGCAGTGGGAAGCACGGCCTGACCCGCTCGCCGGCTTTGAATCCACAGGGCGGGTGCAGCTGTCCGGTTTCAGTGACGGGCGCGTGCTGGTTACTGACTGGCCGCTGCGCGCGTCACTGTGGATCAGCCCTCAGGGTGCCCTTCCTGCCGGCCGGGTCACCGCCATGGCAGAAGTCCAGCGGGCAGCCGGCAAGCGCAACCCGGGCGGTTTTGACTTTGCCGCTCATCTGGCGGCGCGGGACATCCATGCTCAGGCACTGGTGCATGAGCTGCTGCACCATGAGCCGGTAACCTCGTTCCGCCAGCGTCTCCGCCAAGGGCTGAGGCACGGCCTCACACCGGAGGCGGCCGCACTGGTTGAGGCGCTAACACTGGGGGAGCGGAGTGAACTGTTTGACCTGCGGGAGCTTTTCGCCCGCTCCGGGCTGTCTCATCTTCTGGCCCTGTCCGGTTTGCACCTGGGAGTGCTGACAGCTTTCGCGGGTCGCGCCCTGAGGCGGCTTGGCTGGTGGCAGCGGCCACTCCTTCTGCTGCTTGTTGCCGGTTTCCTGGCCACCGTCGGGCTGTCTGCCAGCCTGCTGCGCGCGGCACTGATGGCCGCCGCCTTCACACTGGGTGAGCTGGCGGGAACCGGGCGGCCCGACAGCTGGACCCGGCTGGGGCTTGCGGCGTTCATAACCCTGCTCTACCGGCCCGTGTGGCTCTTCGACCTGTCATTCCAGCTGTCGTACCTGTGCCTGGCCGGCATTCTGGGCCTGGCGCTGCCGGCTTACCGGCACGTCAGGTCGCTCGGGTTGGCGCCTGCGGTCAGTTACGTCGCACTTGGCGTGCTCACCAGCCTCGCGGCCCAGCTGCCGACGCTGTCCCTCACAGCATCAGCTTTCGGCACGGTGCCACTGTACTCAGCGGTGATCAACCTGCTGGCGATTCCCGTGGCAAGCCTGCTGGTGCCACTGGGTCTGCTTGCCGCGCTCACGGGCACTGTTCTGCCCGGGCTGGCACAGTTGCTCAACCTGCTGACAGGACAGCTTGCCGCGGCGCTCATCGGGCTGGCCACACTGGGGGCGTCGCTGCCGTCCGTGCCCTGGGGCGAGATCAGCGTCAGCGGGCACTGGTACTGGACGAGTTTCACAGCCGCCCTGCTCCTGCTGGCCAATGGCCGGCTGCGACCGCTTGCGGCCGCTGCAGTCGTCTCCGCTGCGCTGCTGGCTGCAAGTGTCACCCCGTCACCACAGCCGGATGCCGAACTGATTGCACTCGACGTCGGGCAGGGCGATGCATTCCTGCTCCGTTTCACGGACGGACCCGCTGTGCTGATTGACGCCGGCGGCAACGCCTGGTCTGACTTCGATCCGGGCGCGCGCATCGTCGTGCCGGCGCTCAGGGCTCTTGGTGTGACCCGGCTTGATCTGGTGGTGGCGACCCACGCTGACGCCGATCACATCGGTGGCCTTCCCGCAGTGCTGGACTCCGTCCCGGTGCAGCTTCTGGCAGTCGGAGTGAGGGATGAGGAGCGGCCGCTGTTCCGGGAGCTGCTGTCAGCTGCCGTTCGCAATGGGGTGCCGGTCAGGCAGCTGACAGCCGGCGAACAGCTGCAGTTCGGCCTCCTCCGGCTTCAGGTGCTGAACCCGGGACCGGTGCCGACTGGTGAGGCGAACGAGGACTCTGTCGCCCTGAACGTGTTCTGGCGGGGCAGACCGGTGGCCGTGTTGCCAGGCGAGGTGTCGATGGGCACCGAAGCCAGGCTGGCTTTCGCTCCGGCCGGTGTGCTGGGCGTGCCGCATCACGGTTCGCGCTTCTCCACGTCTGAGAGGCTGTTGCGGGCGGCGGGCGGGCACACTGCGGTCATCTCGGTCGGAAGCAACAATTACGGCCATCCTCATGAGAGTGTCCTGCAGCGACTCGAGGACCACGGATACCGGGTGCTGACCACTCTGGAGCTCGGCGCGGTCAGGATTCCGCTGTATCCATGAGCAATGTCTGCACCCAAGATGAAAAGAATGTGTTAGGTTTGTCTCAGTGTTGAGCACGATCCGGGTACTCGCTCACAACGGTCCGGTGCGAATAGATCTGGCCCGCTGGGACGGTCGGCTCGTGGTGACGAAACGTGTGCTCGGTGCGGCACCCGAAATTGCCAGCCGGCTGGTGCGCGAAGCAGAGGTGGCCGGCCGCCTGAGACACGAGAATATCGTGCCCCTCCTCGCCGTCCACGGCGAGGTTCTTGTTTATGCCTACTGCCCGGGAGTCAATCTGGCAGAGCTCATCGACGGCACAGGGCTCGAGCTGGAGCGGATCCGGCAGATCATGGACGGCGTGCTGGCAGCACTGGACTTTGCCCATACCCACGGCGTGATCCACCTGGACGTCAAGCCGGCCAACATACTGATTCGCGGTTCCCAGGCGCTGCTGACCGATTTCGGTTTTGCCAAGGACCTTGCACTTGCCAACATCACCAGTGAGCATGCCCTGCTGGGCACCCCCGGCTACATGGCGCCTGAGCAGTTCCGTGGTGTCCGTGATGATCCTCGCTCGGACATCTTTGCGGCTGCCTGCGTGCTGTATCACATGCTGGCGGGCCAGCCGCCCTACGGCCGCGATGCCCTGCGTTTCCTGGCCGGTGATGACAGCGTGACGCTCAAGCCGGTGGCCAGTGCCGGAACGCACTTCAATCTGGTGCTCGAGCGGGCACTGAGGCGCGAACCGGCTGAACGGTACGCCACCGTCAGGGAGTTTGCGGAGGCATTGCAGCACGCGTACCCGGCAGCTACCATTGCTGCATGATCCACAGCTTCTCGGGTGAACCGTTCCTTGCCAGCCGGGCTGCCCGGACAAGACTGCGTGAACTGGGCGACCAGATCCCGGAGTTCACTGAACTCGTGCAGGACATCACACCTGAAGCGGTGCAGGCCGTTGCGGGACAGGCTGGACTGTTTGGTGCCAGTGGTCTCTACCTTGACTTCGATTCCGCTTTCACCGGCCAGGCCGGTGTCAAACCACGCAACGCACTCCTGAAGTCACTGCAGCAGCTGCCACCCGACAGCGTGGTGATAGTGCTCGACAGCAGTGCCACGGAAGCGCGCCAGAAGCAGTGGCGTGCCCTTGGCGAACACGAGCACCTGCCGGCCCCGAGGTTCGGCGGACTCATCCGCTGGGTAACCGACGAACTGAAAGCCCAAGGCGTCCGCTTCGAACGGGCCGTGCCGGCACTGATGGTAGAGCTGTTCGGCGAGGACCTGCCGGCTATTGCCTCCGAAGCAATGAAACTTGCCCTGGTCGAGCGCGAACTCAGCGTGGATGATGTCCGTGAACTCACGGGCAAGAACGAGGTTACGGATTCATTCGCACTGATTGATGCGCTGGTGGCGGGGGACACGGGGCAGGCCCTGCGGCTGTGCCGCGCACTGGCCCGGCAGGCCGAGGACGCGATCAGGGTGCTGGCCGCCATCACCTGGCAGTTCACGCTTGTCGCCCGCTGCGTCGCCCTGCTTTCGGTCGACCCGCGTGCAGGCGACTCGAAAGTGGCCTCGGAACTGAAGATTAAACCGTTCGTGGCCGGCAAGGTGCGCCGGATCGCCAGTCACCTCGATGAGGACAGGCTCCTTCCGCTGCTCCAGTCAATCGCGGCCGCTGAGCTTGCAAGCAAGAGCGGCCGCAACAGTGACTGGGCACTTGAGAAGCTGACGGTTGAACTCAGTCAGCAGCT
>CAZPLV010000021.1:0-2007 GCA_964587295.1 uncultured bacterium | reverse complement strand
GAAAGGTAATCGTTGCCGCGGCGCAGTACCTTTGCCGGTTCTCCCAGTTCATGGAAGATGAGCTTGTTCGGTTCCTCCTGCAGCCATTCCAGACCGCCCCTGTCCCCGTAAACCCGCAGTGCCAGCCGGTTTTCCTCACCGACGCACACCTGTGAGGCGCTGAGCACGCCCCTGGCGCCACCGGCAAAACGCAGCAGCAGGGTGGCGTCATCATCCAGGCGCCTGCCCGGAACGAAGGTCGTCAGGTCCGCGCACAGGTGAGTGAGTTCCAGGCCGGTCACCGTGCTGACCAGGTTTTCCGCATGCGTGCCGATGTCGCCGATTGCTCCGGCGATGCCGCTGCGAGCCGGGTCGGTGCGCCAGCCTGCCTGCTTGTTTTCCTGCTCTTCCAGCGCCGTGGCCAGCCAGCCCTGGGTGTATTCCACGAAAACCTTGCGCAGTGTGCCCAGCCGGCCATTGCGGATCAGCTCGCGTGCCTCGCGGACCATCGGGTAGCCGCTGTAGTTGTAGGTCACAGCGAACACGACCCCGTGTTGCTCAACCAGCTGCTGCAGCTCAGAAGCCTCTTCCGAGGACAGCACCAGCGGCTTGTCGCAGATGACGTTGAAACCGGCCTTCACGAAGGCGCTCGCGACCGGGAAGTGCATGTGGTTGGGCGTCACGATGGATACGGCGTCGATGCGCTCACCTTCGGGTCGCGCAGCCTCCTTCTCAAGCATTTCCTGCCAGCTGCCGTAATTTCGGTCATCAGCTAGGCCGAGTTCGCGGCCCGAGGCCAGCGAACGTTCCGCCGTGCTGGAGAGAGCTCCGGCGGTGATGGTGAACTCACCATCAAGCCGGGCTGCCGTCCGGTGCACCGCCCCGATGAAAGCCCCGCTGCCACCCCCGACCATGCCGAGTCTGAGTGGCTGGCTCATGTCTGCTGCTCCCGGTCGAATGCGGCGTCAAAGGCAACGCTGGACGGCTCGAAATCAATGGAGCGCACGAAGGCTGCAGACTCCGTTCCGCCGTGGACCCGGTCCATGCGGATGTCTTCCCACTCCACGGACAGGGGTCCCTGGTAACCGATGTCATTCAGGGCGACGATGATGCTCTCGAAATCTACATCACCACGGCCGACTGAACGGAAATCCCAGTAGCGGCGCGAATCACCGAAAGAGGTGTGACCCCCGAACACACCGGCCTCCGCAGCGCTGCGGCCCCACCAGACATCCTTCATGTGCACGTGATGGATGCGGGCGCTGAACTTGCGGATGAAACCGACATAGTCAACGCCCTGGTAGGCCATGTGCGACGGATCATAGTTGAAGCCGAAGCGGATGTGGCCATCAACGGCCTGCACGGCGCGCTCGGCGGAAGCGGTGTCAAAAGCAATCTCGGTCGGGTGCACCTCGAGGGCGAAGTTGACTCCCACCTCGTCGAACACGTCGAGAATCGGCTTCCAGCGTGCCGCAAAATCATCGAAGCCGCGCTGCCAGTACTCCTGGCTCGTCGGCGGGAAAGCGTAGGCGGCATGCCAGATGCTTGAGCCCGTAAATCCGGTCACGGTGTCCACGCCGAACCTTGCGGCGGCACGGGCGGTGAGCTTCATTTCCTCGGCGGCCCGCTGATGCACGCCCTCGGGGTCGCCATCGCCCCATACGTGAGGCGGCAGGATGTCGCGGTGACGTTCGTCAATCGGGTCGCACACGGCCTGGCCCAGAAGGTGATTACCGATCGCATGGCACTCCAGGTTGTGGCTGGAGAGGAATTCCCTCAGGACCTCCACGTAACCCTCTTCCTCGACTGCGCGCCTCACATCAAAATGATCGCCCCAGCAGGCCAGTTCCAGGCCGTCGTAGCCCATTTCCCGGGCGAGAGGTGCAAGTTCCTCCAGCGGAAGGTCAGCCCATTGACCTGTGAACAGCGTTACTTTGCGTGCCACGTGTTACCTCCATGTGTTTTGTGCCAGTCTAGCAGGCGCCGAAAGTGCCTGCCTGTCGTACAGTCAGGTGATGAGTGATGAAC
>CAZPLV010000020.1:0-19765 GCA_964587295.1 uncultured bacterium | reverse complement strand
CAGAGGACTGCAAATCCTCCATTCACCGGTTCGAATCCGGTCGGCGCCTCCAATCAATTACGGTTGGACCCGAAGCAAGTGCAGGCGCGTAGCTCAGCGGGAGAGCGCTACATTGACACTGTAGAGGTCCCCGGTTCAATCCCGGGCGCGCCTACCAAAAGACAACCTCCGGAAGCGGTTCTGCTTCCGGA
The DNA here is from genome assembly GCA_964587295.1 of uncultured bacterium. Taxonomy (GTDB): domain Bacteria; phylum Deinococcota; class Deinococci; order Deinococcales; family Trueperaceae; genus CALDPK01. The sequence continues at coordinate 19,574 of CAZPLV010000020.1, read as the reverse complement.
GGTTTTTTTCTTTCCGCATTTTCAGATCAGGCTGTGGCTCAGTCAGCTGACGGTAACGCTGGTGACCCAGTCCTGGAATTTGACGGGTTGAAGTCCCAGGTCGTCATAAAGGTTCGGCGGCAGGCCGATGTCACCGATGTGAAGCTGTCCGACGGCACCGCCCGGCTCGACACCACGCTTGGGCAGCGCAACTGACATGGTGTGCGTCGCCTGGACAACGGCGCCGGGTGTGGATCCGTCATCGACGTACATGCCCGTGGGGACATCAAGGGAAATGATGCAGCTGCCGGACAGGTTGTTGATGACCGTGATCACGTCCAGGGTCCGGCCACGGGGCGGGCCCTCAAGATGCGTGCCGATGGCTGCATCCACCACGCAGGCAAACTTCATCTTCGGCAGGCTCGTGCGCACCCGCGCATTGTCGTAAGCCTCGAGCAGATCGAGTTGCTCACGCGGTGTTCCCGAGTAGTTGCCGACCTCATGTGTCGGTACCACCCAGACGCGGCGGCCCCGGGCGGCCAGCATGCGTGCTGCTGCCAGACCTCCGCTGCCGTTGTTGCCACGGCCGGCCACGACCAGCACCGGACCGTCAGGTCCGACCTGCTCCACCAGGTGGCACAGGTTGCGGCCAGTGTGCTCAATCAGTACGCGCTCATCCAGCGCGTACTTGCCGGTCGCCAGCATCATGAGCTGCTGCATCTGTGCGGCAGTTACTTTCGGCAAATCATCCCAGCCCATGCTCGGCAACGTCATCAGTTTTCCTCCTGCAACCCGTTCAGACTACGGCCTCATCAGCGAAACTGGCCGTGCTGTAGACGTTCTGTACGTCGTCCAGGTCCTCAAATGCCTCAAGGATACGGATCAGTTTCGCACTGTCTTCCTCGTTCAGTTCAACGGTGGTTTGCGGCAGTTTGGTCAGCTGACTGACGGCGGGCTCGTAGCCCTGGGCCTGGAAGCCCTCCACCACACTGTAAAGTTCAGTTGGCTCAGTGTACACGGTCAGTTCTGACTCGTCTGACTCCAGATCCACGACGCCGAGTTCAATGGCAAGCTCCTGGACCTGTTCGGACGTGTCGTTCAGGACGATCACACCGCGCGAATCAAACTGCCAGGCTGTGGAGCCGGACATGTTGCCGCCATGCTTACTGAACACGTGCCGGACTTCACCGGCGGTACGGTTACGGTTGTCGGTCAGCGCTTCAACGACTATCGCCACTCCAGCGGGACCGTAGCCTTCATACACAGCCTCTTCAAAGTCGGCACCGTCAGGACCACCGAGGGCGCGTTCTATCGCCCGGTCGATGTTGTCCGAAGGTACGTCATCGGTCTTGGCTGCAGCCAGAGCGTTACGCAACACCGCATTGGTTGCGGGGTCGCCGCCACCGCCCGTCCGGACTGCCGTCTGGATGGCCCGGATGTGCTTGCTGATGATTTTGCCACGGGCGTTGTCGTTCGCCGCTTTCTTGCGCTTGATCTGAGACCACTTGTTGTGACCTGCCAAAATACCCTCCCTGCCTTCTACAGGTAAGGCTCATTGTACCGCATCGGAGGCCGCTCTTCACATTCATGGAATCGGGGCCGGCTTGAGTAACCGGCCCCGAGACGCATTTCCTGAGAGAGGGTACTGCTCAGCGCACTTCGACGTAGGTCTGTACGGCGTCATATACAGGCTGGCCGCTGATGTCAATGACCAGCACGGAGTTCCAGCCGCTGCTGCCGCCGCGTCCCACCAGACTGACTGACTCATTCGTCCGGTCTGCGGTGAACGTTGCCCTGATCTGCATGATTCCGCGGGGTTCGGCCACCGAGAACCAGTGGCGCGCATCCGGACCGCTGATTACGGTGCGTCCGCTGCCGATGCGGATGTTGCGGGCGAAAGTGGCTGTGCGGCCGGAGCTGTCCAGGTAGGACAGGGTCAGGTAGCCCGAGCGGTTGCTGCGTACAACGAATGAAATCTCATCACCCACCGAATAGACCGAACCCGTACCGCGGGTAGGACGGAATTCAGTGATGACCTGTTCTGAGCGGACGGGTGTATCAAAGCGCACCCGGCCCTGCAGGCTGGTGTCGAATCGGGTCGTCACGGTGCAGGCTGCGAGAACGAGAATGAGGAGCAGGCTGACGGTCAGTAAACGCACAGGTCTCATCATGCGGGAATTATGCACCGTCCGGGCAGGGCAGATATTGACTTGCAGTGCAATCAGGGATGACAGAAGCAGGCTCAGCAAATGTTATTCTTCCGTCAGTGGCGCGCGTTGCAGACAACCCTTACGAAGTCCTGGGTGTGCCCCGTACCGCTACCGATGATGAAATCAAGAGCGCGTACCGCAAACAGGCACTGAAATATCATCCGGATCGCAATCCGGGTGACAGCGCTGCCGAGGAGCGGTTCAAGAACATGTCCGAGGCTTACGCAGTGCTGCGCGATCCGGAATCCCGCGCGCGTTTCGACAGGCACGGTACAACCGCACAGCAGCCGGACTTCAACAATGTCGACTGGCAGTCCGTGTTCCGCGAGGCGGACGTGCACGTCAACTGGGACAGGCACCAGGGTATGCCCCGGACCGGCAGTGGGGTGTTCGACATGCTGTTCGGCATGGTGTCCGGAATGATGAGGCGTTCAGGCCTCCTGCCCGGGGAGCATCGTGAACTGTCCGCAAGCATCCCGTTCAGCCTTGCCCGTGACGGTGGCACCACGCATGTGCACATCAAAGGGCCGAGTGTGTGCCCTGACTGCCTCGGATCGGGTGTGAAGCACGGTGCACGTTGCGAACGCTGTGTCGGTTCAGGGGTGCTGCGCAGCGGAAGTGTCGTCGAACTGAAGATTCCCGCCGGAATCGGCCAGGGCCGCAAGCTGCGCATGCGTGGCGTGGGCGGACCCGGCAACCCGCCCGGTGATGCACTGGTGACAGTTGACATCCAGCTCCCCGCCAACACCAGGCTGCACGGCTCCGATGTACTTACCGACGTGTTCATCGCACCGTTTGAAGCCGCACGCGGTGTCGAAACCTCAGTTCTGGGTCGGTGGATCACAATTCCGCCGGGTGCGCAGAGTGACAGTACAATCCGGGTACCCGGAGCAGGCCTGAAAGGAGACATGATCGTGACGGTCAGATTTGATCTGCTGCGTGGCATCTGGCGGTCACTCAAAGGGCTGTTCTCTAACAGCAGGGGAGTGACACATGGCTGACGATGAAAGACGTGATCAGGAGCGTGCTGAAGAACAGCAGGGCATAGACCGGGACAAGCCCCTGTACGTGATCAGCGTCGCAGCCGAACTGGTGGACATGCACCCGCAGACGCTGCGGCTGTATGAGCGCAAGGGTCTGATTGAACCCAGCCGCAGTGCCGGCAAAACCCGGCTTTACTCCCAGCGCGACGTGGAGCACCTGCGTGAGATCCGCCGCCTGACCCAGGAACTGGGCGTGAATCTCGCCGGCGTTGAAGAGATCATCCGTCTGCGCAGAACGCTCGACAACCTGCAGGAGAACATGGAGCACCGCATCGACAGGCTTCAGGGTCAGCTGCAGGACCGCATGCACAATTACCGCAAGCAGTTGCCGGCTCCTGCAGGCGAATCCGATGAGGACAACTCCTGAATTGCCCGCTCAAGCAGCTATACTCGCTGCATGTCTGAACAGAACCTCGATCAATTCCTGAACCGGCACGCCGGTCGTTTCACCGACGAGCTGGTTGAACTGCTGAAGATCCCGTCCGTGTCAACCGACCCTGAGCGCAAGGGCGACATGCAGAAGACGGCTGAGCTGGTCCGGGACCACCTGCAGCGTCTGGGCTTCAGCAGTGAGGTGCGGCCCACCGACCTGCACCCGGTCGTATACGGTGAGCTGATCAGTGATCCTGAGCTGCCGACACTGCTGGTCTACGGCCACTACGACGTGCAGCCGCCCGAGCCGCTGGACCTGTGGGAAACCGAACCATTCGAACCCGTTATTCGCGACGGCCAGCTGTACGCACGTGGGGCGTCTGATGATAAGGGTCAGTTTTTCGCCCACGTCAAAGGCGTGGAGGCTGCCCTGGCAGTCTCCGGGAAGCTGCCGGTAAACCTCAAGTTCCTGATTGAGGGTGAAGAGGAAATCGGCAGTCCGAACCTGGACGCCTATATCAGGCAGAACCGGGAAGAACTCGCCGCCGATGCGGTAATCATCAGCGACGGGGCCATGGTTGCCCCTGGTGTTCCCAGCCTCACACGCGCCCTGCGGGGACTTGTCTACATCGAAGTCAGGCTGCGCACTGCCGCACGCGATCTGCATTCAGGCGCCTACGGCGGAGCCGTACCGAATGCGATCCATGAACTGAGCCGCATACTCAACGCACTGCACGACGAAAACGGCCGGGTGACGGTTCCCGGTTTTTACGACGAGGTGCAGGAGCTGTCGGAAGAAGAGATGGCGGAACTGGCAAAAGTGCCCTTTGATGCTGAACGTTTCCTGGAGCAGGTGGGAGTCAGCGCTGACCGGGGTGAGGCAGGACGCAGCGTACTGGAGCGGATCTGGACCCGCCCGACGCTTGACGTCAACGGCATTGCCAGCGGCTTCCAGGGTGACGGTTCCAAGACCGTGATTCCGGCCACCGCCATGGCCAAGATTTCCTGCCGCCTGGTTGCAAACCAGAACTCAGGCCAGATCATGGACAGTCTGACGAGCCACATCCGCAGCCTCGCTGGCGAGGGTGTTGAACTTGAGATACTCGAATTCGGACGTGCCCAGCCGGCACAGACCCCCGCGGACTTCCCGGCACTGAGCGCAGCTGCGCGCGCGCTGGAGCAGGTTTGGGACAGGGCGCCCGTGCATGCCCGCACCGGTGGCAGCATCCCGGTTGTCAACACGTTCCAGGAACTGCTTGATGCGCCCGTTGTGCTGCTTGACATGGGACTGGAGACTGACAACCTGCATGCGCCGAACGAGCACTTCAGCATCGACGGCTATCAGCGCGGGATTCATGCTGCAGCCCTGCTGTACTCGCAGTTCAGCCAGGACTGACGCGAACTGATCCGTGCGCATCCGCTCGATTTCGCTGCAGGGCTTCAAGAGCTTCGGCAACCGCACCAGCCTGGAGCTCTCGCCACGCGTGAACGTGATTGCCGGGCCAAACGGCTCAGGCAAAAGTAACGTGATCGACGGCCTCCGCTGGGCAACCGGTGGAGGCCGGGCGAGTGAATTCCGGGCCGGCGAGAAGACCGAACTCATATTCCACGGAGCCAGCGGCAAGCGCAGCCTCGGTTTTGCCGAGGTCGAAATCGAACTGGAAGGTGCCTCAGGCAAGGTGGCGGTTCAGCGCACCCTGCAGCGTGACGGCAGCGGCCGCCTGCGTCTCAATGGCCGTAACGCCCGTTTCCTGGATATTGACGAGGCACTGAGCGGATCAGGCCTTGGCAGGGGCAGCCTCGCAATTATCGGGCAAGGCGAAATCTCCGGAGTCCTGATGGCCGACCCCGCCAGACTGCTGGCTTTCGTGGCCGAAGCAGCCGGCGTGGCCCGTCTCTCCGGACGCCGGGAACAGGCCGAGGCTCGGCTGGCGCGCGCCCAGGACCACATGCTCAGGCTGCAGGATCTGCAGGAGGAACACAGGCGCCAGCTCCAACGGCTCGAAAGCGAAGCAGCAGACGCAAGCAGGCACGCAGCCCTCAGTCGCGAGAGTCTGAGCCTGCGGTTCACCCTGGCCCAGAACAGGGTCAGGAGTCTTGAACAGGATTTGCAGGAGCTCGGCCAGAGTGAACAGCAGCTTGCCGCATCCGTGAAAGCACAGCTGGAGGACCAGCAGATTCTGCAGGAGGACCTGACGGAACGCCGGCAGCAGGTGAGCGCCCGCCAGGAACACTACCGCGAGGCAACCGCCAGCTTTGAGGTGTGGCGCGGTGAGGTAAGACTGCGCGAGAGCCGGCTCGAAGAGCTGCGCAACAGGCTGGCCACCAATCACAGGCAAACCGGTCAGCTGCAGCAGGAGCTTGGCCGCCTGAACGAACTCAAGGCTCCGGACGCGCCCGCCGAAGACGACAGTCCACTCGTGGAAGCCGTCAGCCTGCAGCAACAGCAACTGCAGGAGCTGCAAAGCCAGCGTGGCGAACTGCTGGCAGAGGAGACCGAAGCCCGTAACGCGCTCGCCCGGCTTCAGAATGCAGCACGTGAACGCGAACTGCAGGCCGGCCGGCTTCAGGAACGACGCGATGCACTGTCGGAACAGCTGCAGGAAAACGCCTTGCGCCTGGAGTCGGCCGAGCAGTCAGGACTTGAGCAGGACCCGTCTGACAGCAGACTGGCGGAAGTGAACTCACGGCTCACCGCCACAGCTGCCCGGCTCGAGGAGCTGCGCGGTGAGCTGGCCCAAGCGCAGGAACAGCACGCTCACAATCTGGCTGACGCACGCAGCCTGGAGACGACAGTCAGCCGGCTGCGCGCCTCCATCGAAGCTCGCAGCGGCTTCGCCGAAGGTCCGCGGCTTGCTCTCCGGTCACAGCTGCCGGGAATCAAGGGAGCGGTTGCCGACCTGTTCCAGCTCCAGCCAGAGCACCGCAGCGCGCTGGCAGCTGCCCTGGGCAACCGCAGCGAATACGTTGTTGTTGACACCGCTGAGAACGGGCAGCTGCTGATCCGTCACATTCGCGAGCAGGGCGCTTTCATTACGGTGCTGCCACTTGACCTGGTCCGCGGCCAGCGCCTGGCCTTCAGACCACAGCACCTCAATGCCCGCGGAGTCCTGGGACCGCTCATCGAGCAGATCAGTTTCGACAGGCGCTTTGAGGCGCTTTTCAGTCAGCTTCTCGGTTCGACGCTGCTGGTACGCACCATGGATGACGCTGTGCAGCTCGCCCGCACTCAGCCCGATCGGCCGCGGCTGGTGACTCTGGACGGCGAGCTGCTGGACCGGGGCGGCGCCATGAGTGGTGGCCGCCGCAACGCAAGTGCCGGGGTGCTGGGGCAGGCGCAGGAACTGGAGCAGCTTGAGACTGATGCCGTTGCTGCGGAGGAACGGAGCCAGGAGAGCCAGCAGAAGCTGACCGAACTGCAGCAGCTCGTTCGTGACACCGTAGCCGCACTGCGGCAGCTGGAGGTCCAGCAGAGTGAACTGGCGCGGCTGGAAGCTGCCCGGCGTGAACGCGCAGCAATCCACGACCATCTCATGCAGGATCTGAAGGCTCGCAGACAGGAACTGCAGGCCGAACTGCAGCGACTGGATGGCACGGAGCTTCCGGCAGAGGTCCCGGCAGCCGAGCTTGACGCGGCTGCGGCACTGGTAGCGGACCTGGGCGCGCGGCTTGAATCACTGGCCGAGCGCATCAGCAAGGCCGCGGCTGACCAGCAACAGGTGCGCGGCCAGCTTGCACTGCAAGAGGAACGCCTCCTGAGTCACAAGGCTGCACTCGCGCGATTTGAACAGGACACGGCCCGCCGCGAGGCACTGACGGTCCAGCTGACAGAGCTCAGACAGCAATCGGCCGACACGGAAAAGGAACTTCTGGAAGCCGACGAATCATTCCGGCAACTCCGGCAGAACCCTCCCGTTGATCTGGAAAGCATGGGCGAAGAACTCAATGTGGCCCGCCAGCAGCTCACTTCTGCCGAGCAGCGACTGGCGGGTCTCGGAACCGAACTCAGCGGCCATAAGGAACAGCTCGAACGCACCCGGCTTTCACTTGCCCGCCGCGAGACACTCCTTGAGAATGCGCTTGCCGATGCCGGTCAGTTCCCGCCGGGACTGGAAGTCACCGAAGGCAGCGAGCGAAACATGAGGTCGCGGCTGCAGCAGGTGAGCAGCGAACTCGAGGAGCTCGGACCGGTCAACCACCGGGCAGCTGCAGAGTTTCAGCAGGAGCAGCTGCGTCATCACCAGCTGGCAGCCGACCTGCTCGATGCTGAATCCGCTGCCGCTGAGCTGCAGGAAAGCCTGGAGGAGGTGGACCGTGAGGTCACCAGCCGCAGTGAGGTGGCGATCAGCCGGGTGAGGGAAGCCTTCGTGACCCATGTGCAGGAGCTGTTCGGAGCTGAGGCGGAATCCGCAATTGAGACAATCCGGGAGGAAGGCCGCCCGGCGGGTCTGAGCATCAGGCTGCAACCCCCCGGCAAGCGCACAACCCAGCTGAACCTGTTGTCGGTCGGTGAGCGTACGATGGGCGCACTGGCCTTCCTGTTTGCGCTGATGGACGGCAGCGACAGCTCCGGCCTGCCCATTGCGGTGCTGGACGAGGTTGATGCTCCTCTGGACGAGGCGAACATCAGCCGTTTCACCACTTTTGTGGAGCGGCTGGCCGGCCGTGGAACCCAGTTCCTGCTCATCAGCCACCAGAAAACGACCTTCAGCGTCGCTGACGCCATGTGGGGCGTCACCAGCGATCGCGGAGTAAGCAGCGTGTTCAGCATCAGCCGTTCTCACGAAGCTGAAGCAGCCCCGGAGTTAACATTGGGCAAGGGAGAACGATGAGCTACCCCGAGATAGACAGACTTGTAAGCCGCTACCGCGACCTGGCTGCCTGCCGCAACGACATTGGCACGGCCTTTGAGCTCCTGCTCGCCAACTTCAGGCGGGGCGGTCTGCTCTTCGGCCTGGGCAACGGCGCCTCCGCCGCCACGGCAGAACAGCTGGTCACGGGGCTGCTGCGGGGGTTCCAGCGCCAGCGGCCCCTCCCGGCAACATTCTCGGATCAGCTGGCGAGTGACCACGGTGTCAGTGGTGAACAGCTGGCCGGCATGCTGCAGGGCGCACTTCCCGCTCTGAGCCTGAGTTCCACCCCGAATCTGACCAGTGCAGTGGCAGCCGAGCAGGGACCCGATGTGGTCCACGCCCAGCAGCTGTATGCACTCGGCCGCAGCGGCGACACCCTCGTGGTCCTGGTGGCCGGTTCGGTGGCTGACAACCTGAAGGCGGCCCTCCGTGTTGCAGGCAGCCTGGGCATGACCCGGATCGTTCTGACCGGGCGTGAACAGGCTGGACTGGGTGGACTGGCGGACTGCATCGTGAGGGTGCCGCGCGTGACGCCTGTGGAAATACAGGAACTGCACCTGCCCATCTGCAACACTCTGAGCACGATGCTCGAACAGGAATACTTTCAGTAATCCGCCCGGCCGCCGCATTGCCGATCAGGTCATTGCGGCAGGATGAGCGTCATCCCCGTATAGATCAGGTTGGGATTGTCTCCAACGATCTGTGAGTTTGCTTCCAGGACATCAGGCCAACGGTTGCCGTTGCGGTAGAAATAGGCGCTGATGGAGGAGAGCGAATCGCCAGGCTGCACGGTGTATATGCCGTGGGCACCGGTAAGGTACGCGAGTTCGGACTGAGTGTCCGCCAGCTCCACGCGAAGCGCTTCCATCTCGGCCTGCTGTTCGTCACTCAACTGTTCGGAAACGGTCCGCAGCGAATCATAGGCGTCACTCAGCTCGCTGGCACGGGCGCGGGCAGCTGCAACCTCTTCCTCCAGCGTGAGGTTCGTTTCAATCAGTTCGTCGCGTTCCTCGCTCAGATCCGCGACGGTGGCATCCAGGTCGCTGATGTCATCGCGCAGCCCTTCGGCTTCCTGTTCAAGGCTCGCGTTGCGTGCGATGGATTCAGCGAGTTGCTGCCGCAGGGCAGCCTGATCCTGAACCGCGCTGCTAAGTTCACTGTTGCGTTCCGCAAGATCGGCGCGCAGCAGATCAAGTTCCGTGAGCTGTTCTTCCAGCTCCAGCTCGAGTGCGGCTATGCTCTGGTTCAGACCGGAAATCGCATCCGCATGCTCCTGCTGAACGAGCTCCAGCTCCTCGCGCGCTTGCGCCACCTGTTCTTCGGCCGCCGTGAGTTCGGCACTAAGCCGTTCTTCCGTGGCGGTCAGGTCGGCAATCCGGGCTTCAAGTTGGCTGCGGGCCTCTTCCTGCTCAGCGGTGAGCTGCTCGATACGGGCTTCAAGCTCCGCCCGCGCTTCGGCATCGGCAGCCGCCTGCTCCTCCAGAGTCTGCAGTTCGGCAAGTGAGTCGGCCTCGGCGGTAAGCAGCTGTTCCTGCATTTCCGTGAGTTCAGCCGTGAGAGCATCACGTTCGGCGGTCAGTTCGGACAGCTGGGCGGAAAGTTCCTCGCGACTGTCCACCGCGGCCGACAGATCAGCAATCAGCTGTTCCTGTTCGGCGCGCACCGAGCTGAGTTCCTGCTCGAGCTCCCGAAGCTGATCTTCGCGGGTCTCCGCCTCGTCATCAAGGTCTGCAACCGCCAGAGCGCTTTCATCCCGGGCCGACTGCAGCTGCTCAATTTCAGATTCGGCTGCGGCCAGCTGTTCCTCCAGCGTGGCCACCTCATCAGCGAGTTCCTCAGCTGCCTGCCCGGACTGGCTGGCAGCCGCCACCACCTGGGCGGTCAGTTCGCTGACCTGCTCCTGAAGCTGTTCGTTTGTGCTGCGCAGGCTGTCGATCTCCTGGCTGCTTTCGGCGAGGGCCTCTGCGGGCCCGGCAGCTGCCTCTTCGGCCTCGCTCAACTGCACCAGCAGCTGCTGGCGCTCTTCCTCAGCCGCGGCCAGCTGCTGGCCCAGTGCTTCCTCCCTGGTCGCCAGCTCTTCTTCCAGCTGCGCATACTCAGCGACCAGCGCCTCATAATCCTCGGTCAGGCCCGCAAGTGACTGGTTCTCATCAAGCTGTTCGGCCAGCTGCTGCTGAAGCGTCTCCAGCTCAGTCTCGGCCGCTGTCAGGCTCTCCCTGGCTGCTTCCAGCTCCGAGAGCCGCTCATCATCAGCCGCGGCCAGCTCGACCAGACGCGCCTCAAGTTCATCAATCTGTGCCAGGCGGGCCTGCTGCTCGTCCTCAAGATCCTGATTGACTGCTTCACGGGCTGCGAGGTCACTGCTGAGGCTGCTTACCTGCCCCTGCAGCGTTGACACTTCACTCTCTAGGTCCTGCTCCCGCTGGCTGGGACCACAGGCGGCCAGAACGAGTACGGACACCAGCGCGGGGAGAAAGAATTTGGACAGTCTCACACGAACCTCCACAAAGGTCAGGGTTGGGATGACAATGACTCCGTTTCAGTCTATCATCAGCGGTTTTTGCCCTGTCAGGCGGGTCAGTGGCTGCTCAGCTGCTCCTGGAGTGCCGCAAGCGCCATGGTGTGCAGAAGTTCGGCGTCATGCTGGCTGCCCTGAAGCCGGGCTGCTGACAGTGCGGCACTGCCCAGCAATGCGTCAAGCTGGCTGAGAGCTTCGGCGTACAGCTGACCATGCAATGGCTCGGCTCCCCCATGTTGCTGCGCCAGTGCATCAATACCACCGGAGAGCCGGGCGGCGGTTTCCGGGAAGCGGTCTGAGCCGAAGCACACGGCCAGAACCAGAAAATTCAGCTGGCTGAGGAGATGACCGATCTGCCGGGCGTCAGCCAGGCCGGCGGAAATCATGTGTGCGGCCTGCCGGGCGTCACCCCGCTCGAAAGCGGCCAGTGCAAGCTGCTGATGCGAAGACAGGGCCCCACGCGTGTCACCAAGGCGCCGTTTAAGCTCAATGCTCTCCTGAAGCCGGGCGTCACCTGCTGCGGCATCGCCGAGCTGATGGTGCACCAGCCCCAGGTTGTGCAGCGCGTAGGCCACTCCCTGCAGCTGACCGAGACGGCTTTTCTGCAGCAGGCTTTCCTCCAGCAGAGGCAGTGCCTCGCTCAAATGCTCCAGCTTTGCCAGCACCACTGCCAGACTGTTGAGACTGGCTGACTCTCCGGAAACGAAGCCGGCCTGGCGGTAAGCGTCCAGGGCCATCCGGTAAAGCTCTTCTGCCTGCTGCAGCTTGCCGTGTCGGTCTGCCCGGTAGGCCTGTGAATGAAGTACGTCCGCCTCAAGCACCCTGTCAGCAGCTGCCCGCGCTCCTGCCAGAGCCTGCTCATACAGTTCTGAAAGGCCGGATTGCTCCGGCAGTTCCTGCAGCAGGGTGCCCAGCCGGTGCTGACCGCGGGCCAGCAGCTCACTGTCAGCAGCCGCAGGCAATGAGGTCAGCCGCCGCAACAGTCCCTCACCTTCGGCATATGGTCCCCGGATCCACCACAATGGCTGCAGCGAACAGGCGACTCGCAGTCCCAGAGTGGCGTCACCCTTGCTGATCGCCCAGTCGATTGCAGCCAGGAAGTCGGCCCGGTTCGCATCTAGGTGGTCAAGCCATTGCTGCTGGCCGCTGCCGTGCATCTCCAGCTCGGCCTGCTCCGCCACCTGAGCAAGATAGCCGGCATGAGCGGCCCGGGCTTCATCCGGGTCCACCGCTTTGCCCAGTGCGTACTGGCGTGCGGGCTGATGCAGCTCAAACAGGCCACCCGGTGCACGCTTAAGCAGCGACTTGTCGAGCAGCGCCAGCAGATCGGCCAGATGTGCACCGGCGACCTGCCTGGCGGCGTTCCGGTCAAACCTTCCCCGGAAAACTGCCAGACCGGAGAGGCAGGCGCGTTGCCTCTCGGAAAGCAGCCGCCAGGAGTGCTCGAAGGCTGCCGAAAGGCTGCGGTGACGGGCAGGCAGGTCGCTGCCTTCCTGTGCCTGCAGCAGATCAAGGCTTGCTTCCAGTTCCGCGGCAAGCTCGGTCGGCTGGAGCAGGCGCAACCAGGGTACGGCCAGCTCAATGCCCAGTGGCATGCCACCCAGCAGCTGCACGATTCTGAAGATTGCCTCCCGGTTAGCGGCGCCGGCATCAGGTTCCGGAACCAGCCGGCGGGCATTGTGCATGAACAGCTGGACAGCACCGAAGTCAGAGAACTGCGCGTCATCCGGACCGGCCGGCAGGCTCAGCCCTTCGAGTTCGAACAGGACTTCACCACGAAGAGCGAGGGGTGCCCGCGAGGTGGCAATCACCTGCAGATCAGGCGCCTGTTCCAGCAGCCGGCCCAGCACGGGAGACGCAGCGGGCAGATGCTCAAGATTGTCGATGACAAGAAGAGTGCGGCGTCCCTGCAGTGCAGCCTCGATAGCGCTCCACGACTCTGGGCCGGCACAGTCAACTCCGAGTGCCGCAGCCAGTGCCGTGGGAACTTCGCCGGCACTGTTCAGTGGTGCCAGCGGAACGAATCCCGCCTGGTCATAGCCAGCCGCGAGCAGCTGACCCACCTGGAGGGCCAGCCGTGTCTTGCCCATGCCCCCGGGTCCCGTGATGGTCAGGAGGCGGGTTGCCTGATCCTGCAGCTGGCTGCTTAACTGGGCGAGCTCGAGGTCACGGCCGATGAAGCCGCCAAGCTGTGCGGGCGCACCCCTCAGTGTCGGCGCGGTTGCCTGGAGCGGGGAAGATGACTCAGCGGATTCATGCAGCCGGGCGGCCAGCCGGACAGTATCCGGCAGTGGCTCCATACCGAGTTCGCTCAGGAGCTTCTCCCTGAAATCCCCGTAAGCCAGCAGGGCAGACTGACGCTGGCTGCTGAGCGCCGCGACAGTCAGGTACTGCTGAAGAATTCCTTCGTCCAGGGAGTCCTGCTGAAACACCCGCCGGAGCAACTGTGCTGCAGCGTCGGTCTTGCCAGCACTGCTCAAGTCTGCCGCGTGGCTGCTGGCCGCACCGGTCCAGGCTGCCAGCAGATCTTCGCGTTCCAGTTCCAGCCAGGCACCAAAACCACCCTGGTCACGGGCTGCAACCCCTTCAAGCAGGTTGCCGCTGAACGCGTCAGTCGCCGCTTGCCAGTCACTCCGGGCGAGCGCATCGCGGAAAGCCGCCAGATCACTGGAACCGGCGTAGCGGATGCGCTGCGGCTCCGCTTCCACAGCGGAGAACCATGGCCGCCTTCGGCTCCGGTAAAGGAGCTGACTCAGACTGTGGCGTGCCGCAGCTTCCGTCTGCTCGGGCCAGAAAACGGTGGCCAACTCCCCGCGATCGGTCCAGCCTTGCCGGCAGGCCAGATACGCCAGCAGGCTGGTGGACAGTTCGGACGGCAGCTCTATCGGGCCATCCGGGCCCTGGTAGGCAGGAGTTCCCAGTAACCTGAGCATCAATCCGAATGATAGTTCATCACGCCCGGCAGACGCGGTTAGATAGTGCGGTAATGGCGGTACAGCAGCGCCGGGTCTATGGCCGTGCCCGGGCCCTCCTGCGAGGCTTTCTGCCAGGCGGGATCCTGGCGGATCTGCTCGGCGAGGCGGAAGTGACTGAGCGTTCCATAAAAATCGAGTATTCCAGCGAGGGTGCGCTCCCGGCTTTCACCGAGCCGCTCGGGCCGGCCCATGCGCAGATGGGACCTGCTCACCTCGAACTGACCTGCCAGCAACTCTTCAACAGGGCTGATGCAGATGCCGTCAGCCGTGACCGTGACCGGTTCGCTGAACAGCAGTTCCTCATCCCAGACAAGGTGCCAGGCGAGAGCCAGATAGAGCAGATCCTGAAGCTTCAGCCAGGAGATGGGACGCGGGTAACGCTGCAGGAATGCAGCCGCGTCAACGGCCCTGACCTGCCCGGGTTCCGCTTTTACCTGCAGAACTTCCGGCGCCAGCACCCGGACGCGCTTGCTGCTGCACCGGCTGTTATGACGTTGATTCCGCGCGTCAGTACAGCGCTGTCCGTGCAATGACGTCAGCGGCTTAGCCCCCGATTTCAGCTCTTCTGACATTGTGCCCCCCGGTTATGCCTGCGGAGTACGATACTCCACCGGCAAATCACGAATCAGAATAGCATGTTGCCATGGGCAGCCGGTTGGTAACAAGGCAAATACCGCGTGCTGCCCGGCTTCAGTACCAGTTGACCGTCCAGTCAAGGAGTCTGGGACCGTCATAGACAAAGCGGGCAGAGAAGACGCCCGGCTGCCCGAGCCAGGGCAGGAACACCCGGTCGCCTTCCCACAGGTTCAGCCCTGCCAGACTGTCATCCTCGATCCAGTGCAGGTCGCCTTCCGGGGAATCGATCAGCTCACCCTCAAACTCCGTTATGGTGAAAACAAACACATACCAGTCGTTGGTTCCGTCGAAGGTGGGGAAGGTTATCATGCCGTTCAGCCGCCAGCTCAGTGCCTGGAGCCCTGATTCTTCCAGCAGTTCGCGCACCATGCACTGCTCGGGTGACTCGCCCGCTTCGAGCTTGCCGCCCAGGCCGTTGTATTTGCCCGCGTGGTAGTCACCGGGTTTGCGGTTGCGGTGCACCATCAGCGTCCGGCCACCACTGCGCACGTAGCACAGCGTCGCCAGTTTCAGTCCCGGCACGGACTCAGCCACGGCGCTTCAGCGCCTTTCTCAGCGCTGAGCGGTCGCCACGTGCGTAGTGGCGGGCCATGTCGAGAGTCTCATGTCTCAGATGATCCTGAACAAGGTCGATCCGGCCGGTTTCCCGCAGCATCCACGTGGCCGCGGAATGCCTCAGGCCGTGGACACTCTTGAACGGCACGCCCGCCTGCAGGCAATGACGCCTCAGCCGCCGGTAAATCCCTGATGGGCTTCGCCGGAGCGTTAGCACGAACCGGTAAGGGCTGGTGGGTGAGAGGGGCTGCACGTTCTGGGCGCGGAGCAGCTCAAATTGCCGGCTCAGCGCCTCGCGCAGCCCGGGGCTCATCACAACCGCGGCTGTCTTGTTGCCCTTGCCCTCAACGACAAGCAATTCTTCCTGGTCCCAGTGGATGTGCGACCACTCAAGTCCGAGCATTTCACTGACCCGCAGGCCGGCATGGGAGCCCAGCAGCAGTACCAGCCGGTCGTCCTCGTCACCTGAATCCTCAGCCTGCCTGAACAGCAGCTGCAGTTCCCGCTCGCTGTAGTGCGCACTGGCCAGATCGGTTTCCACCCGGCTGCGCTGTTTGCCCATCGAAACGCCCTCGAACGGGTTCTCGCCACTGAAGACACGTGTCCAGGTCAGGGCGTTGTAGAGCAGGCGCGCCCCGGCTATCTTGATGGCAATTGTCGCGTCGCTGTATTTGCCGTCCTGCTGGCGCCTGCGGCCGCCAGGCCGGACCGGATTGTCCGTATGTCTGATCGGTTCTGCATGCTTAAGCGCGTCAGTGTGACCTGTCCGCAGGTCCTCGACATAGTTCGCAGCCGCGTCCTCACCCGGCCGCAGCAGATTCACGTGCTGCCACATCAGGAGCAGTTCACGTACGCCGCGCTCGTACTGCTTGAGCGTATTCGGGCTCAGGTTCGAACCTTTGCGGCCCTTGCGGCTCAGGTACGCCGCGGTGATTGCCCACAGCAGATCCGCATCACGGGTCTGAACCGCCTCCGCGGCGAGGAGACGGCGATCTTCTTCGCTCAGGTTGGCGATGTGCCGGTTCCTGGCGATGCTGGTGTCGATGCTCAGGGCAAGTTCCGCCCGCTGGCTCATCTGAAGGCAGCCTCAGTCATGTGTCAATATAATTACCCTTTAATTGAGTGGGTGTCAATTCACTCGCGGGTCAGAAGCATGTTCGCGATCTCAAAACCGAGCCCCTGGACCGCAGCCATGCTCGAGACGCTTGACGGAGCTTCGGCCTGCAGGGTCAGCGTGTAGCGGATAGTGCCGCGCTCTGAGTCGTAAACGGCCGCCAGCGCCACGTAGCCGCGGATGCCCGCCTGCCTCAGGACGAGAGTCTGACCTTCAGACAGGTTGACGGCGCCTTCAAGGAAATCCGGCAATGCGCTTACGAACTGCAGCAGCTGCTGGGGCGAAAAAGCGTTGGTGCCGAGCACGAGCTCGCTTTCGCCGTCGCCCGATATTTCCAGTTCAAACTGGGGCATGGCAGTCACCCTGCCGCTGCCGATCGTGGGCGCCAGCCCTTCGGGCACCTCAAATGCGGCATGCACCGGTTCAACAGCCAGTCCGACTGTGAACATGAGCAGGGTTGCCACCAGTAACCTTCGCACCATACCCCTATATTAGCATAAGCTGCCACATGAGGTGTTTACACACGTTACACACTCTACTCAGTTGAGTTCGTCTATCGTGAGCCTGAAACTGGGAATAAAAGTCTCCAGAAAGTAACTGACCTCGGGCAGGTTCATCTGGAACAGTGAACGCCACACCTGCTGTTCGGCGCGGCTGAACTCGGTATTGCCGGCTTTCGCTTCCTCAAGGCACTTCAGGTAGGCGCAGATGCGGTCCGCCGCTTTCACGAGTTCGACCTCGCCACCGGCTGCTGCTCCGTCCCGGATCAGCGGTTCATAGGCTGGCTTCATGAAGTCGGGCAGCATGCCGATCAGCCGGTCCTGCGCAACGCCGCTCAGAGCACCGAACGCCTCACGGATCTGAGGATTGAAATACTTGATCGGTGTTGGCAAATCACCGGTGATCACTTCCTCCGCGTCGTGATACACGCCCAGAAGCGCGACGCGGGCCGGATCAACCGACCCGCCGAACCGTTCGTTGCGGATGACTGCCAGTGCGTGCGCGACCATGCTCACCTGCAGGCTGTGCTCCTGGATGTTCTCAGTACGGGTATTCCTCATCAGACCCCAGCGTCTGATGAATTTCATGCGCGCCATGTAGGCGAAGAAATGGCTCATAGAGCCGCATAGTATCAGGGCAGTTCCGGCGGTATGAAAGTTACCATTGACGCCCCCAGCCGGGTCGGAGTAGCCTTCTGTGCAGGAGGCAAAAACCGATGCCTGTCAGAAAACCTGCCCTTACACTCATCACCGTACTGCTCGCTTCTTTGCTGCTCGCCGCCTGCGCTCCCCAGGCCAGGACCGTGGCCACATCAGTATTGCCGACCATCTTCAACCTGAAGCTTGATGGTGATCAGTTGCTGATTCAGGGTCGCTACCTCGGCAATGGCATCGGCGGCATTGCCGCCGGCAATTACGTGCTGCTGGGTGCAGATGCCAATGGAGCCGGGGGCCTCGCCTATGAGGCTGACTCCTGGTCCGACAGCCGCATCACGCTTACCGTTCCGGCTGACGCTCCGACCGGCATACTCTTCGTCCTGGCCGATGGTCAGCGCAGCAATCAGCTAACCTGGTCGCGCTAGCCAGACATCCGGCTGGCACGGTGTAGACTGTGCCTTCATGAAGCCGCAAGCAGTAAAAGGCACTCACGACATACTTCCAAAGCAAGTGCCGGCCTGGCTCATGCTCGAACGCACCGTCCGTCAGACACTTGAACGGGCCGGTGCAGCTGAGATCAGGCCGCCGGTTTTTGAGTACACCGATACATTCGTAAAGACAGCCGGCGAGAGCTCGGACCTGGTCGTGCAGAAGGAAATGTATACCTTCAGCGACCGCGGTGACCGCTCGCTGACACTGAGGCCTGAATTCACGCCCGGATTCATGCGGGCTTACATCCAGCATGGAATGCACACCTGGCCCTCCCCCGTCCGCCTCTGGAGCATGGGGCCCGTCTTCCGGGCAGAGAACGTCCAGCGGGGCCGCTTCCGCCAGTTCCACCAGGTCAACTACGAGGTTCTGGGTGCCGACGATGCGCTCGTGGACGCTGAAACCATCGCGCTGCTCTTCGACACTCTCACTGCTCTCGGGCTCAGCAGCCTCACAGTCAAGCTCGGCAGTGTCGGCGACCCTGAAGACCGCAAGGCTTACAACGACTACCTGCGCACCGAGCTCAGCCCTGTGGCTGATCAGCTGACCGGGACCAGTCAGGAACGGCTGCGGCTGAACCCCATGCGGCTGCTTGATGCCAAGGACCCGGGTGACCGCGCCTTGATCGCACCACTGAAGCGACCACTCGACTACATCGGCACTGAAGCCAGGGCACACTTTGACGAGGTAAGCAACTGGCTTGAGGCCTGGGGCATTCCGTTTGAGATTGATCCCGCCCTCGTACGCGGGCTTGACTATTACCGCCGCACGGCGTTCGAGATCGACCACGGCGGCATTGGCGCCCAGGCGACCCTGAGTGGCGGCGGACGTTATGACGGCCTGGTGGAAAGCCTGGGCGGACCGGCCACCGCCGGCATCGGTTGGGCTTTCGGCGTGGAACGCGTACTGGACGCCATGGCTGTTGACGGGCTGGAGGACGTGGAAGCGGACAGACCTGTGGCTTACCTGGTTCCGCTCGACACGGACGCAGTGGCTGAGGTGGCCGCCAGCAGCCGGGAGCTCAGGCGTGAACTGCGGGTTCAGTACGGACTTACCGGCCGCAATCCCGGCAGGGGCATGAAGGATGCCGACCGGAGCGGCGCCAGGTTTGCAGCGCTGCGCGGTGGTCGCGAGCGTCAGGCAGGTCATTACGAGGTCAAGGACCTCAGGACCGGCGAACAGGAAAGCGTGAAAGAGGAGCAGCTGCTGAACTGGCTGCTGGACAGGGTGAACAGATGAAGCGCAGCAACTGGTGCGGAGAACTGAACGCGGAACACTCAGGTGCCGAGCTGGTGCTGAACGGCTGGATCAACCGGCGGCGGGATCTGGGCGGTCTGATCTTCATCGACCTGCGTGACCGCACCGGACTCGTTCAGGTGGTTGTTGAACCGGAGAACCGGGAAGCTTTTGCCGTTGCCGAGAGCTGCCGCAGTGAGTTCGTGCTTGAGGTGACCGGCACGGTGCGGGATCGGCCGGCCGATCAGCGTAAGGAAGGTGGCACCGGAGACATTGAGGTGCTTGCCGGCGCGCTCAGGATTATCTCGACAGCCAAGACTCCCCCGTTCCAGCTTGACGGCAGCATCGATGCATCCGAAGTGAGCGAGGATCTGCGCCTGAAGCACCGCTACCTCGACCTGCGCCGGCCGGCAGCTGCCGCCCCGCTCAGGCTTCGT
>CAZPLV010000019.1:0-20274 GCA_964587295.1 uncultured bacterium | reverse complement strand
GATGTAAACCACCGTCTTGCGGTGTTCTTCCCAGATGCGCATCAGTTCGCCCTGCAGCACCGTCTTGGTCTGCGCGTCCAGGGCGCCGAACGGTTCGTCCATCAGCAGGACCTCAGGGTCGTTGGCCAGCGCCCGCGCAATGGCGACGCGCTGCTTCATGCCACCTGACAACTGGGCCGGGAAGTAGTCCTCGAACTTTTTGAGGCCCACCCGGATCAGCCAGGAGCGTGCAATCCCGTAACGCTCGCGTTTGCCGATGCCGCGCATCTGCAGCCCGAAGGCGACATTATCCAGCACGGACTTCCAGGGGAAGATTGCGTACTCCTGGAACACCACGCTGTTGAGGGGTTTGCCTGGCGCACCGGGCCGGATGTTCACCTCACCGCTGGAAATTGGGGTGAGTCCGGCCAGGATGCGCAGGAAGGTGGATTTGCCGCAGCCTGAGGGGCCGACGATGCACACGAATTCGCCTTCCGCGACCTCAAGATTGAAGTCGCGGATGGCGACGCCCGTTCCACGGGTGGTTTCGAAGGTCTTGCCGACGTTAATCGCCGAGATCTTCGGTACAGCGGGTGTTACTCCTGGTATGGCCCGAGAACCTCGAGTGCCCACTCGGTGAACGCGGTGTTGACGGCATTGCCAAGGTCGAGTTCTTCGGTGTACTCGGTGCGGCCGTTCTCGCGGTGGGTGCGCTCCACGTCAGCCAGATCCTGGACCGGAATTTCCTGGTCCGGATCGAAAACGAGCAGTGCGTCACCGGCAACGGCCTCCGCGGTGGAGCTGACGTAGGTCAGGTAGGAGTCGATGTTTTCCTGATCCAGGAAGTCATCACCCTGCATGAGGCGGGCCGCCTGCATGAGTGCAAGTGCGAAACGCCGGGCGGCTTCGGGGCGGTTGCTGACGAAGTTGTCTGAACCGACGAAGGCCACGGTCATGGCGCCCGGGGTGAGGTCGCCGGCCAGCTCGACACCGAAGCCTGCTTCCTCAACCTGCTGGGCGTAGGGCGATCCGAGGATTCCTGCGTCAATCGCTCCGCCTTCGAAGCTGGCGGGCATGTCGGGGTTGGCGACGTTGATAAGGTTCACGTCGCGGATGGTCAGGCCGGCACGTTCCAGTGCCTTGGCAGCCAGGTATTCGCCACCGGAACCGGGGCCGCCGGCAACGGCCACGTTACGGCCAGCCAGGTCGGCAATGTCGGTGACAGTGCCGGATTCGGCCAGGTCAGCGCGAACGAGCAGTTTGGTAGGGCTGTCCTCGAACGGCTCAAGGCCGCCGGGGGCAATGACGCGGATGTCCAGGCCCTGGTGCCAGCCGTTCCACAGCGAGGTGACGATGGCGATGCCGCCCACGTCAATCTGACCTTCGGTCAGGAAGGCGATTGCTTCGGTACCTGAGGCGACCCGGTTGATTTCCACGTCCAGGCCCAGTTCTTCAAACAGGCCGCGTTCGGCAGCCACGTATAGCGGAGCAAATTTCATGATGGGTACGTACGCGACCGAAACACGTTCGGGCGGATCGAGCGGTTCCACCTGGGCAAATGCCAGGCTGCCGGCCAGCAGTGAGGCGGCGAGCATCAGGGGGGCTTTACGGAGCAGGGACATCTTCACGGGTTTCCTCCTGTCCAGCTATGGCTTGGTATGCGGTTACTGCCGGATTACCGCAATGTTGCCTTGAGCTGGATGCCGCACATACTACAATGCCGAATTCAGCCGCGGTGCTGCTAGGTTTCGTTGTCCCCTGTGCCGGGCGGCCGGCCACGTCTGGGGATGGCGCCAGCATCCTCTGGCATGCGGCCGCCCTTCCTGAGCGCGTCGCGCAGCAGGAACTCAATCTGGGCGTTGGTGCTGCGCAGCTCATCGGCCGCCCAGCGCGCAAGTGCGTCGTGGACGGCCGGGTCGAGCCGGAGCAGCAGTTGTTTCCGCTTGGTGATGGGCTTCTCCCTAGTAGATTGTGCCGGTATTCACCACCGGCTGGGTCGCCTGGTCGGCGCACAGCACGACCAGCAGGTTGCTGACCATCATCGCCTTGCGCTCCTCGTCGAGCTCCACGATGTTCTGCTGCCTGAGCCTGTCCAGGGCGAGTTCGACCATGCCTACCGCGCCTTCGACAATCTCGGTGCGGGCAGCGACGACTGCGCTGGCCTGCTGGCGCTGCAGCATTGCCTGGGCGATCTCACTGGCGTAGGCGAGGTGGGTTATCCGGGTTTCAATCACGTGCACACCTGCGGCCTGCACGCGGTCGGCAACTTCAGTGGCGAGCTGCCTGGTGATTTCAGCGTTGTTGTCGCGCAGTGACAGTTCGGTATTGCCCAGTCCGTCGTAGGGGTAATGGTTGGCAATCGACCGCACCGCGGTTTCTGTCTGGATCTTCACGAAGTCAACGTAGTCATCGACTTCGAAACTGGCCTGGGCGGTGTCTGCAACCTGCCAGACGACCACGGCAGAAATCTCAATCGGATTGCCGTCGGCGTCGTTCACCTTCAGCACTGAGGTCTCATGGTTGCGGATGCGGCGTGAAATCTTCTGGCGGCTGGTGAAGGGGTTGACCCAGTGCAGACCTGCACTGTGGATGCTGCCGCGGTAACGGCCGAACAGCTGCACCACGCGGGCTTCGTTGGGGGCGACCGCGGTGACGCCGATGGTACCGATGATGCCGCCGATGAGCATGAGGAAGCCCAGTGCGAGTTGCACGCCGCCGGGCAGGAAGCCCAGGAAGCCGATGAGCGTGTTGCCGTTGTCGAGGATGGCAATTCCATTGACGATAAGGGGCAGGCTGGCAACCATCATGAGCAGGAACAGCAGGAGCATGGGCAGCCCCGGGGTTGTGGTCATCTTCTGTTCAACTACAGGTGGTCTTACGGATTCGATTTCTGCCATTGTTCCTCCAGGGTGAAATGGGTTCTTCTTATCAAAGTGATATCACATTAATTACGGTCACGTCAAACCGGCAGGGACTGCGTGACGGCTTCCAGTTGCCTGGCCATCCACGCTGCATAGTCTCCGGTGAAGGAGGTCCGCACATGCCTTATGACCGACTCAACGACCTGCCGGAAGGCGTACGGGACAACCTGCCCAAACACGCACAGGAAATCTACAAGGAGGCGTACAACAGTGCCTTCGACCAATACAGTGACCCGGATGACCGCCGTGGGGATGACAGCCGCGAGGAAACTGCCCACAAGGTGGCCTGGTCGGCCGTGAAGAACGAGTACCACAAGAATGATGACGGGAAGTGGGTAAAAGACTGACCGCCTGACATCAGCCCTGGTCCGCCCGGTGATAATGACTCCATGCCGGGACGGATTCTGATTACAGGCCTCCTTCTTGTACTGGCCGGTGCAAGCTGGATCTGGTTTGACTATGGCAGCGACAAGATTGCGCCGGGAGTCAGCACCGTGGCTGACGCTGATGAGTGCCCTCAGCTGAGCCTGTTCACCGAGCTCAACGACGGTGTCCTGCAGCTGCCGACAGACCAGCTGTCAAGCCAGATCCACCGCCAGGTGACGGTCGGCACTGAGCTGACGGTCAGTCACAATCACAACCTGGGACGCTACGGTCAGCTGACGCTGTCAGCCGGCGGCCGCATGCACCATCCCAACAACGGCACCTGCCTGACGCCCTATGACGACGGGCCGCGCTTTCTGGTCATTGATGACGGTCTTTCGGTGCAGAATCCCGATCCGGTTCCGTTCCTTGCAGAGGGTGGAACACTGCGGGCCGGCACCACAGTCACGGGCCTCACCGGTTGGCTGGGTGAGGAGCCCGTGTACATGGACGCAAGCGGGTTCAGCGACTGGTTCGTGATTGATGCTGACGAACTGACCCTGACTCCGGCAGCCAGGCCGGAGGCGCCACCGGAACTGCCTGGCAGCCTGCTGGTGGCAGGTTTCAACGTGGAGAACTACTTCACCAGCCTCGGCTCACGCGGAGCCAGAAACAGCCGGGAGTTCGAGCGGCAGCATGCCTCGCTGGTCGCTGCACTCAGCGGACTGGACGCCGGGCTGATCGGACTGGCGGAACTGGAGAATGACGAAGGAAGCACGCTGAGCCGGCTCGTGAACGGCCGTGACGGACTGGCGCAGGTAACAGGTAATGCTTGGTCCTGGGTGCAGGGACAAGGCTTCGGCCGGGGCAGCGACGAAATCGGCCTGGCTTTCCTCTACCGCAGCGACATGCTGGTGCCGGTCGGACCCACACTGGCGGACACGCATCCGGTTCACGAACGGCCACCACTCATGCAGCGCTTTCGTGAACCGGCTTCAGGCTTTGAGTTCACAGTGGTTATGACCCACCTGAAGTCACGTGGAGGTTGCGCGGCATTTGATGCTGACATGGGCGACGGCTGCTGGAACGAACGGCGTGACAACCAGGTGCGACAGCTGCTCGGATTCCTGGACGAAAACGTGGTGGAGCAGGGTGCCGGCGTACTTATCCTGGGCGACCTCAACAGCTACGCCCTCGAGAATCCGGTAAGCCGCATCAAGGACGCCGGTTTCACTGATCTGCTTGCCGAGTTCGTGCCTGCCTCAGAGCGCTACACGTACGTGTACCAGCCGGGTGTCGCCGGTTACATCGATCATGCTCTGGCGAATGAGGAACTGCGGGAATTTGTCTGCGGTGCCGGCGTGTGGCATATCAATGCTGACGAGCCGGTCGTCAAGTCATGGTCTGCAGCACGTTTCGGTCCTGACCTGTTTGAGCCGGATGCGTTCCGTTCGTCGGATCACGATCCTGTGCTGGTCAGCCTGGCGTCAGACGGGGAATGCTGAATCAGGCAGCGAGCTCGGCCTGGTAGCCTTCCTCGACCACCGCGGCAATGAGCGCTCCGGTATCAGCTTCACCTTTCACGTTTGCCACGCCAGTGCTGCGGTCAACATCCACACCGGTAACGCCGGGGACGGCGGCAAGTGCTTCCTGTACTGCTTTCTCGCAATGGGCGCAGGTCATGCCAGTGACTTTCAATTCAACATTCATGTGATCCACTCCCTATACGCACCATCGTATCCCGCCGCTGTTCAGCGCGTCAGGAGTGCCATAACGGCAAAGCGGTGGTGCCGTTAAGCATCCACCGCTCGAGTACCGACTCCCTTGGGGGGCGTAATAAGGGGCAATTCAGATTATGCCTGACTTATGG
This sequence comes from uncultured bacterium, assembly GCA_964587295.1. Taxonomy (GTDB): domain Bacteria; phylum Deinococcota; class Deinococci; order Deinococcales; family Trueperaceae; genus CALDPK01. The sequence continues at coordinate 15,141 of CAZPLV010000019.1, read as the reverse complement.
CCGGCAGACTGTGAGCTGCTTCGCGTTCTTAAATCGCCTTAATAATCCTCTCATCAATTCATGTTCCTGAGGGCGCACTGCCGCCCCGGCCGGGCGTTAAGATGGCCGCGAGGTGGTTACGGCATGACCAGCCAGACGTTTTTCTTCATACTATTGGGCATCGTCGTAGTTGGGCTTGTTGTGGGCATCCGCTACATGGCACGGCACGACTACGCCGACCCCGGCAAAAAGCGCCGCTCCGACTCCTGACCTGTTCAGTCCACGGTTGAATCGGGCAACAGCAGCCGGAACTCGGCGCCTCCGCCCGCGACGTTCACCGCACTGAGGTTGCCGCCATGCAGTTCGGCAATGGCCTTTGATATGGCCAGACCCAGCCCGCTGCCTCCGCTGGCGCGGTTGCGGCTTGCATCAGTGCGATAGAACCGTGCGAACACCCTTTCCAGATCAGCTTGCGGCAGGCCCTCCCCCTGGTCACGTACAGTCAGGAGGACCTGATTGCCGCGCATTCTGAGTCTCACCGTGACGGTGCCGCCCCTGTCAGTGTGCCTGATGGCGTTACTGAGCAGGTTGATCAGTACCTGGGCAATTCGGTCACCGTCCAGCTGCAGTGAAGCCGGCAGCGGTTCCTCCTGCAGAAGCCTCAGCTCGACACCCTCATTCACGGCCAGATCCTGAAAACCGTCCACAATGTCGCGGGTGAGAGCCTTCAGGTCCACCTCGCTGACACTCATTGTCAGGCGGCGTGAATCAGCCAGCGACAACACCCGCAGGTCGCGGATGAGCCGGGAGAGCAGCTCGATGTGCCGGCTCAGCTTCGCGAGCTCGCTGCTGTCCAGCGGAACGACTCCGTACTGCATCGCATCAACCTGGCCCTGAACAATCGTCAGCGGCGTCCTCAGCTCGTGCGCCACGTCGGTAATCATGTTCTGCCGTTCCAGCTCGAGGGATTCGAGGCTGGCTGCCATCTTGTTGAAGTCACGCACCAGCTCGGCGGCCTCACCGCGTTGCAGCGCCGGTCCCGGGAGCGCTGCCCGGGCCGACAGATCGCCGGCAGCAACCTTGCGCACCGCTTCGGAAACAGCCGTGAACGAACGTGACACGTAGCGGCCGATCATCATCCCGGTAAGCAGCCCGAGCGGCAGTGCGAACAGCGCCGCAATCACCAGCAGCCTGGTCTGGGGCTCGAGCGCCCTCTGCACAACCCGCACGATTTCATCGAAGCCATCGGCGGCAGCCAGGTAGTCAATCGTGAGCTGCTGCAACGCCGCAGCCCGCTCCGGATCCTGCAGCGCGCCTGTCTGCAGCGCGTCCGCAAACAGGCCGATGAACTCGGGATCCAGCTGGCGGATCTGGTTGGCGTTGTCGATCATCACCACGAAAATCACCAGGGTGCTGCTGACGAAAATACCGCCGGCAACAGCCAGGCCCAGCGCGTACCAGAAGCGCCTCATTCCACGTCCAGTCGGAAACCCATTCCCCGCACAGTCACCAGCACGTCATCCACGCCCGCGGCTGAAAGCTTGCGGCGCAGGTTACCGATGTGCACGTCAATCACCCGTTCCAGCGCATCGCTGTCCGGCATGGCCATGTCCAGAAGTTCCTGGCGGCTGAACACCCTGCCGGGCTGGCCCGCGAAGTGCTGCAACAGCCTGAACTCGGTGCTGGTCAGCTGGAGCCGGTTGCCGGCGGCACTCGCCAGTGCACGGCTGCCGTCAACCTCGATGGGTCCGGCCCGCAGCGGCTGGTCCGTGGATTCACCACCGGCCTGCGAACGCCGCAGCACCGCATTGATGCGTGCCACCACCTCGAGCGGGCGGAACGGTTTGGTTATGTAGTCGTCTGCGCCCAGTTCCAGACCCAGCACCTTGTCTATTTCATCGCTGCGGGCGCTGAGCATGATCACCGGAATGCGGCTCTCCCGGCGGATTGCCCGCACCACTTCCATGCCGTCTAGTTTCGGAATGAGCAGATCCAGCAGAACCAGGTCAGGTGCCGCTGCCCGGAACAGGCGCAGGGCTTCCTCGCCATCGCGTGCCCACTCGGTGCTGAAGCCACGCTGCCTCAGGAAAGCCTCGAGTATCTCCGCAATCTCGCGTTCGTCTTCGACGATCAGGATCAGGGGCATGTCCGCTGTCATGATAGTTCACTCACCAGACATGAGCCTATTCGGCCGGATTCAAGAATCTGCAAACCTGAACCGGTTTTTCTTTGCACAATCCTTGCAGTTCGCAACACACAGCTTGCAGATGACGGGTCAATCTGGACTGTGATGAAGACTGTCCACCGCGCGTTGTGCGCCATAACTCTCAGCCTGACCATGACAGCAGCCGCCGCGCAGGACCTGCACGGGTTCCTTGCACCCCTCGAAAGCCATCCGGGCCTGGCGGCCGCCACGGCCCAGCTGCGCCTCGAGGAAGCCCGTCTCGCCAGTGCCAGAGACCCGTTCAATCTGAGTGTCAGTGCCGGTTACAGCACCTTCCAGCTCAGTGATGAACTGGACTGGCTGCCTGATGAACTGGGTGAACTGTTCATGCCGCCAGACTCGGCGTCGCAGTTCAGTGCTGACCTCACCCTGCGGCCAATCCCGTTCGGTGACATCGCCGATCTGGTTGAGCAGTCCGAACTGCAGCTTGCGCTCGCCCTGGTGTCCTGGCGTGAGACGCTCACGACCCTGCAGGTCAATGCCGTCTCAGGCGCCTATGCGTTGCATCTGGCAGAGGATTCGCAGCAACTGACACTCGACGCGGTTGAACTGGCTGAGCGTGCGCTTGAAGCCACGGAAATACGCCACGGCAACGGCGCGGCCACTGACCGGGAGCTGCGTGAAGCCCAGGCCGGTGTTTCCGAAGCCCGGACGCTGGCCGCGAGCGCAGAAGCTGGTGCGGCACTGGCCAGGCAGGCGCTGCGCAGCCTCGTCGGTGAGCAGCAGCCGCCTCTGCGGGAGCAGCTGCGCATTCGCACTCCGGATGGCGAGGCAGCGAGTGTACAGCGCGCCCGCATCCAGGCCGGACTGGCCCGCATCGGAGCACGCAATGCCCGACGCGGCGTCCTGCCCGTGGCCCAGGCCGGCTACACCAGTTATGTCGACGACCAGAACAGTCTGGGGATCTCGATTGAGACCCGCACCCTGCAGCCGAACCTGAACTGGACCTGGCAGTCCATGCCGCGTGCCTTTCCCGAATCGCTGATTGAGGGCACCTTCCAGGTAGGCGTGAGCGCCAGCATTTCACCGGCCATCACCGCAGCACTCCGGGCAGCTGCAGCGCAGGAAGAGGCCGCCGAACAAGGGCTGCAGGCCGCCATTGACATGGCCGAAACCGAACGCACCATGCTGCTCAACCAGCTTGCGGAAGCCGACAGACAGCTTGACCTGACTGACCTGCTCCACCGCAATGCACAGATTGCTCTTGAGGAAGCCGAAACCCGCGAGGCACTCGGTCTTGCCATTCCGCTTGAAACCCAGCAGGCAGCCCTGGCTGTCGTGCGTGCCGAACTGGAACTCAGTCAGGCGCGTCAGGAACAGCTCGAACGCTCACTTGCCCTGTTCACATTCACAGCCCAGCCGCTGATGGAGGTCGTGCCGCAATGAAGAAACTGTTCCTGGTCCCGCTTGTCGCGCTGTTATCGGTCGCCTTCGGACTCACGTTCGAGGAGGCAGTGTCGGCTGCACCGGGCCGTCCCGACGCGATCAGCGCCCAGCTTGAGCTGCTCAATGCCGAATCGACGCTGCTGCGGACCGAGGCCGACCCGCTTGCCCTGCGCGTGGACCGGCTGCAGGCGCAGCAGGCTGTTGAACTTGCCGCTGTTGAAGAGCAGCAGGCCCGCGTGACTGCCGTGCAGGACCTGGCAGGTGCATACGGCGGTGTGCTGGTCGCCCGGGAGCAGCTGGAGCTGGCGGAGACCGCCCGGGAACTGGCTGAAACAGGCGTCGAGATTGCCCGGATCCGCCTTGCCAACGGCAGTGCGACGGAACTCGATGTGCGAGATGCAGAAGTGGCGCTTGATGAAGCCAGTGCGGGTGCGGCTACCGCCGGGAGCGGCCTGCGCCTGGCCGTGAGCAACCTGGAGGGCATGATCGGCCGCGAAGTTGATCCGGCAACACTGGAGCCGCTGACCGAGGATCTGCTGCCGCAGCTTCCCACCCTTGAAGCGGTGCTGCTGGCTTCGGAGCGTGTGCCGCAGCTGCTGCAGGTCGAGCATGGCCTGGAACTTGCCGGTGCGGCAGTCGACATGCTTGACCCCAGCTACGCGAGTGAAGCCCAGATTGAGCAGGCCCGCACGCGCCTGCAGACAACTGAGCAGCTGGCAGCCGAGGCGCGCCGTGGCCTGCAGCTGCAGGCCCGCAACCTGCACCTGATGGCCCAGAATGCCCGGGCGCAGCTGCAGGTTGAACAGGAAGCATATGCAAACGCTCTCGAGCGTCATGAATTTGAACGGCAGCGCCTGGCAAGTGGCCTGATATCCGAGATTGCCTTCCGCCAGGCCGGACTGCAGCTGCAACAGGCGGAAATCTCCCTTCTGCAGGCGCAGACCGACGCAATGGTGGCGCTGCTTGAGCTGAGCGCCGGTACCCTGGTGACTCTCGATGGCCCGGCAGTGCTGCGTGGTGAACGGTGAACAGAACAGCACTGTTGCTGCTGGCGGCACTGGGCCTTCTGCTCAGCGCCTGTAATCCGACAGATGAACCGGCACCGGCTGAGGATACGGTTGCTGCAACAACCGGTGGCTTTACGCGTGCAGTGCGGGTGATCGCTCCGGATACCGGCAGCCTGCTGACGGACCGGCAGGCTACTGTCACTGTTGAGGCACAGCAGGAATCACTGGTCGCCGCAGGCACGAGCGGACGGCTGGACACTGTGGTGAACGGTGAAGGCTCCATGGTGGCTGCCGGCGACATCGTGCTGCAGCTTGATGACCAGCAGTTGCGGCTGCAGGTCGATAACGCCCGGGTGGCCGTGGAAAGCGCCCGCGTCAACCTGCAGCGCGCCCAGGCAGCCACCAGCGAGGGTGCCGGCCAGGCGCAGGCGGGTCTGCAGGCAGCGCAGCTTGCACTGCAGCTGCAGCAGCGTCTATTTGATGAGGGACAGCAGCTGTTGGAGGCAGGCGCCCTGTCCCGCTCTGAACTGACCGGCCTGCAAGCCCAGCTGGCCCAGGCAGAAGCCGCCCACCGCCAGGCAGCTGACGCGGTGAACCGGAGCGGTCGCGCGGGTACCGAAGACATTGAACTGCTCAGACTGCAGCTGCAGGGAGCCGAAACCCAGCTCAGCCAGGCAGAAGCCCAGCTGGCAGAAGCCAGCATCCGCGCTCCGTTTGACGGGACCGTGGTGGCAATACTCGCAAACCCGGGTGAATTTGTGGGCGCAGGTCAGCCGGCCTTCCGGCTGAGCAGCAGCGGACCGAAGCTCGCGCGCTTCAGCGTGCCGACCGAAGACGCCGCACTGCTGGCCCGGGAGCCCGCGATCACGATCGAATACGGCGGTCTGGATTACGCCGCACAGCTGCGGCCCAACAGCGGCGTGCCTGCCCAGGGCAGACTGGTCAGCCTGACAGCAGAAATTTATGAGTCCGAAAATCCGATCCCTTCGGGTGCCGTCGCCCGCTTCAGCTACCAGGTAGAGCTCGGTTCAGGTGACATTGTGCCGAGTTCGGCCATCCGCGGCGGCAACACGGTCCTGGTTGTCATGGATGGCGTCAGCGAAGCCGTCAGCATCAGTGTGATTGCTGAAGCAGGGGGAAGAGCCATAGTGACCGGCCTGCCGGAAGACGCAGCCGTCATCCACCCCTTGCCTGCCGACCTGATGCCAGGCACGGCCGTGGAGCTGCTCGACTGATTCATGAAGCGACTCATTGCATTTTTTGTTGACAATCATGTACTGACCATCAGCGTTTTCGGTGCCCTGATGCTATTCGGTGGCATTGCCGCACTCAACCGCGGGGTGGACCTGTTCCCGAGCATCGACATCCCGATTGTTGCCGTAATCACGCAGTATCCCGGTGCATCACCGGAGGAAATCGCACGCGAGGTCAGCGAACCGATTGAGTCGGCTCTGGCCACTCTCGGCGGCGTGACCGCACTGACTTCCACCAGCTTCGAGTCGGTCAGCAGCGTCGTTGTGCAGTTCTCCGCGGACAATGACCTTGACGCGGCCTCAGTTGAGGTGAGCCAGCGGGTGAACGCCCTGCTCGCCTCGCTGCCCGGCGATGTGGCTGCACCAAGCGTGCAGAAGTTCGATCCTGCGGACACTCCGATTATGTCAGTCGCCCTGGTTTCGGCGGGCACGGATCTGGCGGAGGTTCAGACCTACGCAGAGGATGTGCTTGCGCCGACCCTGCTGCGTTCGGCGGGAGTTGCCAGCGTCGACGTGACCGGACCTGCCACCCGCGAAGTGCAGGTGCTGCTCAGACCGGGTGACCTGGAGACATACGGCATCAGCGCACTGCAGGTCGTCGGTGCCATTCAGGGCAGCGCCCTGGACCTCCCGGCCGGCAACATCACCCTGCAGGACAGCAGACTGCTGCTCACCGGCAGGGGAGCCCCCGCAGACCTGCAGGAAGTGGCGAGCATCCGTGTTGACCCGGTGCGCGGCGTGCGGGTCAGTGACGTCGCCACTGTCAGGGACGCCACCGCTGAAGTGACTTCCTACGCGCGCTACAACGGTGAGAGCGTAATCCTGCTGGACATACGCAAGGCTCAGGGCGCCAATACGGTCGCCACGGCCAACGCGGTGCGCACCACGCTTGAGGGCCAGCCCATGCCGGCCGGTTATGACGCAACCATAGTGAATGACACCAGTGCGTTCATCGCCAGCAGTGTGCGTGACACCATGCTGGAAATGGCCATTGCCGCACTTGCGGTTTCGCTGATCGTGCTGATATTCGTCGGACGGCTCGGCACGGTATTCGCGGTGGTGCTGGCGATTCCGGTGTCACTGGCCGGTGCGCTCATTTTCTTCCAGCTGCTCGGCTTCACCTTCAACATCGTCACGCTGCTCGCCATCACCGTGGCCATCGGCCTGGTCATTGATGATGCGATCGTGGTGGCGGAAAACATCGACCGCTACCGGGCCAAGGGCATGAACATGCGTGACGCGGTCATCGAGGGTACCAGCGGTGTCGCCACAGCCGTACTGGCAGCGACCATGTCCCTGCTGGCAGTGTTCCTGCCCATTTCGTTCCTGCCGGGTGTGATCGGCGGATTCTTCCGCGAGTTCGGCATCACCCTGGCAGCTGCAATCGGCTTCTCGTATCTGGAAGCAATGTTCTTCCTCACGATGCGCCTGGCACTCTCGCCTGACCCGCTCCCGCCCGGCTGGCGCAAGTTCCTGGGTTCCTTCGGCCGGGCCGGTGCAGACCTGGGCTGGGGCCTGAGGCTGCTCAGGAGCGTCTGGTTCTGGCTTGCCGTAATCGCCGGTGCGGCCGCAGTCTGGTACTTCCTGGGGCCCATCTGGCTGCCGGTCCTGCTGCTTGTGCCCCTGGTACTGGTGCTTGTCCGCTACATCGTGCGGCTCGTCCTGGGACTGCTGGGCGCCATCTCACTTTCGCTTTACCGCTTCGGCAACTGGTCGGTGGGAATTGTCCGCGACCTGTACGTACGCTCGCTTGGCGCTGCGCTGAAGCAGAGCTGGCTGGTCCTGGTGGTCGCCGTCCTGCTGCTGGGCAGCGTCGCCTGGGTGTTCCCGCAGCTCGGCTTCCAGTTCCAGCCGTCAGTTGACTCCGGCTTCCTGGAAATCTCGGTTGAACTGCCGCAGGGCAGCACCCTGGAAAACAGCAACCGGGTTGCCCAGCGCGTTGAGGCTGCCCTGGTCGACCACAGTGACGTTGCAGATTTGCTGGTGACAATCGGTTCAGGTGGCCTTACCACCCTGAGTTCACCCGAGCGCATTTATGTCATCGCGGGCCTCAGGCCCGGCGCTGAACGCGACCTGTCCACGGATGAGCTGCAACCGGCGCTGCAGAGCCTGCTGGAGGACACCCTGGCTGACCGTCCGGAAATACGTGTGAGCGTGGCCGCCAGTGATGCCGGCCTCAACCTTGCCGATTCAGGCATCAGCGTGAGTTTCGGTGCCCTGGACCGGGACCTGCTGCAGCAACGTGCCGAACGGCTTATGCGCCTGCTGCAGGCTGACCCGAACTTCCTGGCGGTCGAATCGGATCTTCCGGACCTCGTGACCGAACGCGTGTTCAGGACCGATGCTTCACTGATGGACGGAACCGGCCTCACCAACGCCGACGTATTCCAGATGCTGCGGCTCTACAACGTCGGCGCAGAAGCCGGCACGATGCGCCCGGGAGGTGGCGGTGACCAACCGATCGTGGTGAAGGCCGATCCGGCCGGACTCAGTGATGAACTGGCACTCAGCAACCTGCCGATAATGGTGCCCGCCCTGCAGAGCAGCCTGCCGCTTTCCAGCATCGGCAGCTTCGTGACGCGCGAAGCGCCCGCGGCAATCAACCGCACGGACCAGCTGTACAGCGCAACCGTGACAGCGACCCTTGCAGCCGGCGTAATTCCGTCCACGGCAGAGAACCACCTGAACCGCATTCTGAGTGAAGAAGGCATTCTTGATGAGGACGTGGTCCGTGTGGAAGGCGCAGGCTTTGACCTGCTGGCCGAACTGATCACTTACGGACCGATTGCCTTTGCCGTTGCATTGCTGCTCAACTACCTCGCAATCGGCAGCCAGTTCAACAGCTTCCGCTATCCCGTGTACCTGTTGCTGACGGTTCCGCTGGCACTCATCGGTGCGCTGTGGACACTGTGGCTGTTCGGCAAGAACCTCGACGTAATAAGTGTGCTCGGTGTGGTGATGCTCATCGGCATCGTGACCAAGAACGCCATCCTGCTGCTGGACGTGGTGCTGGTGCAGGCACGCACGGGAACGCCGTTGCGCGAAGCCTTGCTGGTTGCGGCGGAACAGCGCTTCAGGCCCATCGTCATGACCACGGCCACCATTCTGGTCATCAGCCTGCCTCTGCTGCTCGGCATCGGTGAAGGCAGTGAACTCCGTGAGCCGCTTGGTTACATCCTGCTGGGCGGCGTGCTGTCCTCGGCACTGCTGACCTTTTATGTCATCCCCGCTGCGTTCTATACCTTTGAGCGCAAGAGTTACGAACGGTTGCAACAGACAGCCTGAGACACAACGTGGGCCACTCCTTCTCCGGAGCGGCCCATATTGGTACTGCCTGACGGTTTGGGTTGCTCAGCTGCCGAACTTGCGGTCCTGCTGGCCGGGTTCCGAAGGTTCGTTCCGGCTGTTTCCCTGCTGTGACTGTGCCTCACCGGCTGGAGTGCCGCTGCCACGCTGCTGCATGTCCTGCCGGGCGGAGCGGGTCGGCTCGTCGGTCTGTGAGTGGCTCTGTGACTGGCCGTCGCGGTTCACGCGAATCTGATTATGCACGTCATCAACGCCACGGATGCTGTCGGCCAGATCCTCCGCACGGCGCTTCATGCCGCGGCTGGTGACAGTACCGGTGAGCGTGACTACCCCGTCAGCGACTTCAACCTCAATGTTGCTGGCGTCCACACTCGGATCCCAGGTCAGTGATTCATTGAGGTCCTCGCGGATCCGTTCCTCACTGCGGCGATAGCCACGCGGGCCACGGCCGGCGTGGCTGTGGCTGCCCTGTTCGTCGTTGTAGTAGTCCGAGTAATAGCGGAATGATCCCTGCGGATCGGCGGAATAGCGTCCACCGCCATGTGCGCGGCTGCGCTGGCGCCGCTCGGAAATGTCCCAGTCGCCTTCATACTGACGGCCACCGCGCCTGCCTTCATGGCTGCCGCCATACATCGAGCGCGAGTCGCGCTGGTGCCAGCCCTGGCCGGGCCTCATGCCAGGGCCGGACCGGGACGGTTCAGAACCCGGGCGCTCATGATGGTCAAGGTCCCAGTCACGGTTGTACTCTGCATCTGCGGCCCGCTCACGCTGGCTCCGTCCGTACTGGCTTTGACGGCGGCCGGGCCGGAACTCGCGCTCATCACGCCAGTCGCCCTCGTCGCTGTCATAAGAGTCCATCCGCCGGCGGCGCTCGGCTTCCTCGTCTCCGAACCACGAGCGGACCTCATCGCGGCTGCGTTCCCACATGTTTCTGTCACGGTCATCGTAATCACGTGCCATGTCGCTACCCCCCTCTGCCGGGAACCGGCAGTTTCACTTATTCCGGTTCCGGGCCTCCCCCAGAAGATAGGGGTGTCCGGGCTCTGAGACTGTGGGCGCTGCAACATGTATGCCGCAGACGGCGCTCATCTGGCTTCCTGTTCAGGCTTCAGGGACGCAAGGGTAGTTCCAGACCTGCCAGGTAGCGGCGCAGCTCCGGCAGCCGGACAGTCCCGTCATGGAACACGCTGGCTGCCAGGGCACCGTCCACGTCGGCTTCAGTGAACACATCCGCGAAATGCTCCATGCTGCCGGCACCACCGGAGGCGACCAGCGGCACGGAACAGAGCGCACGGGCTGCACGGAGTTGCTGCACGTCATAACCCTGACGCACTCCGTCGGCAGCCATGCAGTTCAGCACAATCTCGCCGGCCCCCAGTTCCTGCACCTCGCTGATCCAGTCCAGGGTCCGGCGCGCCAGTGCCCGCGTTTTCGACGGATCACCGGTGTTCATGCGTACGCGCCATTCGCCGTCATCATCCAGCAGGCTGTCGATACCGACCACAACGCACTGCTGACCGAACTCCGCGGCCAGCTCACGTATGAGTTCCGGGCGTTCCAGAGCGGGTGTGTTGATGGAAATCTTGTCAGCACCGGCGTTCAGGACGGCGCGGGCATCGGCGACAGAGCGGATGCCGCCGGCGACACTGAAGGGGATGTCCAGCACCCCGGCAACACGGCTGACCCAGTCGCGCGAGACGGTACGGCCTTCCGGGCTGGCAGTGATGTCGTAGAACACCAGTTCATCTGCGCCTTCGTCGCGGTAGCGGACAGCGAGGTCGCCTATCTGGCCCATCACGATGTGGTCCCTGAACTTCACACCCTTGACGACTTCTCCGTCACGTACGTCAAGGCAGGGAATCAGGCGGCGGGCAAGGCGGGTGTCAGGCATCGGCAGCGACCTCCAGGAAGTTGCGCAGAATTTGGGCGCCGAAAGCGCCGGAGCGTTCAGGGTGAAACTGGGTACCCCAGAAATTGTCGCGGCGAACCACGGCACTGAAACGTGTGCCGTGCAGGGCGGCAGCGCTGGTGTGCCCGCTGACCGGGGCAGCGTAGCTGTGAACGAAATAGGCGTATGCCTCAGAAGGTGCGCCAGCCAGCAGCGGGTCATCGTTCAGGCGTTCGAGGCGGTTCCAGCCCATGTGCGGGATGCGTACCCCGGCTGACTCCTCAAGCCGGCCAACCGTTCCGGGGACGATGCCCAGGCACGCGTCGCCACCCTCGTCACTCCGTTCAAACAGCAACTGCATGCCCAGGCAGATGCCCAGGACTGGTTGCTTCAGTGTGGGAATTAGTCCGGCCAGGCCGAGTTGGGCCAGACGTTCCATAGCCGGCGCGGAGGCACCCACGCCGGGGAGGATCACCCTGTCCGCAGCAAGGACGTCAGCCGGATTGCTGCTCACCAGGGTGTGCGTGCCCAGCCGGTCCAGTGCGGCCAGCACCGAATTCAGGTTGGTGCCGCCCGCCGGGATGAGTACCACAGCAGCACTCACCGGCGGCCGACACCCTGGCCCGGCTGCAACTTGCGGCCACGGAAGGCCGTGAACATCGGAATCAGGGTGGCCTGTTTCTCGAGCGGGTCCGGCAGTTCCTCGAACGCGTCCAGCACGAGGCCGCCCCGGAACATTCCGTCGAAATAGGCGGCCAGCGGCCGGTGGAAACTCCAGGTGGTACCACGCCGCCCGACATTGCCTGCCTCGGAGAATGCCTTCATCGGTACCGCCAGTTCATTGAGGTAATGGTCCACGCGGCGGTATTTGAGTTTGCGGTTCTCGTCGGTGCCCCAGCCGCTGCCACGAGGTACCCGGAACGCGGGATGGAGCATGAACACAACCAGCCGGCCACCCGGTCTGAGCACTGCTGTCGCCTGCTGGAGGATTTCCGACAGTGGGTCCATATCCTGGATCGACAGCATGAATACCGCGACATCCTGGCTCCCGGCCCCGATGCCGGGCAGCTCAAGCAGTTTGCGGGCGTCGCCATGCAGGAAACGGGCTGCCTTCGGGTTTGACTCCGCGGCAGCCTGAACCAGCTTGGGCGAGAAGTCCACACCCGTGTATGACGCGCCCGATTTGAGTACCGGACCGGCCAGTACGCCATGGCCTGAGCCGATGTCAAGCAGTTTCTCACCGGAGACCGGTGCTGCCAGCCGCATTACCGTGGGCAGGGCAACCCGCCGGTGGTAGATGCTGCCGCCTTTGCCGGCCCAGCCCGTATACCAGGAAGCCACCGGGTCCCAGCTGGTGTTGTGGGGGGCTTTGTTACCCTCCTGGGGGGTAACCTCCCCGGCAGGCTGCGGCCGCGGAGCGCGCCGGCCACGCTGGCCCGCCGGGCGCGTGTTCCGCCGTTTGCGGTTCCGGCGTCCGTCATCAGCTCCCATGCTGCACCTTACAAATCATCACAGTTGAGTATAGCCGCCGCAGTGTCACGACACGATTCGCAGGACAGGGCCTACATATAATGCCTGAGTGTCCGAACTGTCAGGCGTCCAGGATGTAAAAGGATTGATGACGGGCTGCCCGTGGGACGGAAATGGATCCGGGGGGATACAGGCAGTCCCCGTCATCTGTATTGATTCTGCAAAACATCACCGTACGGGACTCTTACAGTGAGCATGCGCGGTCCTGGCCCCCGTAACCGGGAGCAACCGAAACCGGAAACCCCGCTGACATTCCTCAGCAGCCTCACGGACCTGCGCCGGACTCTCCAACTCGTCTGGGAAGCCAGTCCGCGGGGTCTGATAATTCTTTCGGCGCTGAGTCTGGTGCTGGCCTTCGCACCTGCCGTGACCCTGTGGATCAGCAAGCTTCTGCTCGACGCCGTCGCGGCTGCCATTGCAGGCGAGCTGGGCAGCGTGGAAGCGGCCTTCCGGACATTGCTGCTGCTCCTGCTGCTGCAGATTGGCGTCAACGTCCTGCGCGACGCGCTGAACAGCGTGCAGGGCGCTACCCGGGAACTTCTGGGTGACTCACTGCAGAACCGCATCAGTCAGCGCATCCTCAGGAAAGCCGGCGAGCTGGAGCTCGCCCAGTTCGAGAATCCCGAGACGTACGACGCACTGCAGAATGCCTACCGTGAAGTGGGCAGCAGGCCGCTGCAGGTATACACCCAGCTCCTGACCCTGGTGCAGTCGCTGATCACCCTTGGATCGGTTTCCGCCCTCATGTTCCAGCTGGGACCGCTGGTTGTGCCGCTCATATTGCTGGGCACCATCCCCGGCGTGTTCGTGTCGACCAGATTCGGTACCGAGAACTACCGGATGCTGAGGCGTCAGGCCGCTGATGCGCGCGTGCAGAATTACATCGGCCGCCTGCTGACTGATGACACTGCCGTGAAGGAAATAAGACTGTTCGACTTCGGTGGCTACCTGCTCGAGCGCTGGCAGGCGTACTACCTGCGCTTCCGCGCCCAGCTTGAATCCCTGGTGCGCAGACGCAGCATCTGGGGTCTTGGCGGTTCGCTGTTCTCGACCGGCATGGTCGGCGGTGCCACCGTACTGGTGTTGAGGCGCGCAGCCAGCGGCAACATGACGGTCGGCGACTTCGGTCTGTTCATCCAGGGTATCGCCCAGCTGCAGGGGCAGTTCGCGACGCTCCTGTCCGGCTTTACCGGCGTGTACCAGAACCTGCTTTACATGCGCAATCTGTTCGAGTTCCTTGAGCTTGATGTCAGGGACCAGCAGGCAGGCGAGGAATGGCAGGGGACGATCGACACAATCGAGTTCCGCGACGTGTCGTTCCGCTATCCGCTCACCGAGCGTGACGTACTGCGTGGTGTCAGCTTCCGGGTGGAGCGGGGACAGGCCCTGGCGCTGGTCGGCGCCAACGGGGCAGGGAAGACCACCATCGTGAAGCTGATGACAGGGCTGTACATCCCAACAGGTGGCCAGATACTGGTGAACGGTCAGGACGCCCGCCGTTTCAGCCCTGCAAGCCTGCGCAAGGAGATGAGCATCATCTTCCAGGACTTCGGCGAGTACCAGATGACGGTCCGGGAGAACATTGCCCTCGGCCTGGATTCGGAAACCGGCCAGCAGGAAGCGCTCGGGTCCGCGGCTCAGCGCGCCGGAGCCGATGAGTTCATTGAGTCCCTGCCTGAGCAGTACGAGAACATGCTGGGCCGCTGGTTTGAGGGCGGCCAGAACCTCTCCGGTGGCCAGTGGCAGCGGGTTGCCCTTGCCCGGCTTTATTACCGTGACGGTTCCGTGCTCATATTTGACGAACCGACTGCCGCACTGGACGCCAATGCCGAATTTGAGGTGATTGAAAGCCTGCGGACGCAATCTCGCGACCGCATCACGGTGATAATCAGCCACCGTTTCAGCACCGTGCGGCTGGCCGACCATATCGTCGTGCTCGAGAACGGTGTGATCACAGAGGCCGGCAATCACGAGGAACTGCTCCAGGCGGGGGCCACCTACGCCCAGATGTTCAACCTGCAGGCGCGCGGCTACAGATAGCAGGTGCGCCTTGAGCCGCCGGAGGCAGAACCGCGAAACCGGCACAAAGAAAGTGGGCGTCCCGTCTTGCGGGACGCCCACTTTGATTGCTGTACAGGTGCCGGAGGCTCAGTCGCCTGCCGCTGAACCCTGTTCGGCTGCCTTCTGGGCTTCGCGCCTGGCGATGTACGCTGCAGCGTCCCAGGGCACCCGTTCCCGCACGATGGTGGGGTCGGGGATGGGGACTGCGGAGAGCAGGGCCTTGGTGTAGTCGTCCTTCGGTGCACGGTAGATGGCGTGTGCATCGTTCACTTCGACCAGGTCGCCCTTGTACATCACGGCCACACGGTCGGAAATGTCCTCGACGACTGCAAGGTCGTGCGAGATGAACAGCATCGTCAGGCCCAGGCGTGCGCGCAGGTCCTTGATCAGGTCCAGCACGTCACGGCGGATGGACACGTCAAGTGCGGAAACCGCTTCGTCAGCAACGATGAATTCCGGCTCAACTGCCAGTGCGCGGGCAATGCCGACACGCTGGCGCTGACCGCA
>CAZPLV010000018.1:0-20567 GCA_964587295.1 uncultured bacterium | reverse complement strand
GTGATGGTCAGGGTGCAGGCACCGAGGAACAGTACGGCAGCTGCGCCGGCAATCAGGGTCAGAAATCGTTTTGTCATTTGGTTATCTCCTTAGGTAGCAAGTCGCTTAGCGCGTGCAGGCGCCCCAGACGGGAATCGAGTAATAACTGTCGGTGGGTCCACCGGGGAAGTTATACGCAAGCCCATTATCCAGTAACACACGATACGAAGCCTGCGTTTCACCGATAACAGCTGCCTCAGGAGCGGGATTGACAGGAACAATTACTATGGCGTTTGTTTCCAGATCCGATTCTGATTCCAGCGGAGTCATGAACCTGCTGAACGTATGTGACACGGTAACTTCGTTCCCGTTGATTTCAATGGCGCTATCACCGCGCCGGACGGTTCTTACCGTATCGAATTCATTTGTCGTATTGCCTTCAAAGACCTGACGCACTTCTCTGAGCATTGACGAATCGGCCATCCTGAATGTGAAACTGACCGTGTTATCGAAGTTGTCACACATGACGTATTCGTTGGGTCCGATTTCCCAGCCAGTCTGGACGCCAACACCGCGGCTCACCCACGGGGTGACCGTACAAGCCGCCAGCACACCGGTCAAAGCGACCGCCCCAATGACTCCCCAAATCCGATTCTTTTTCATGCCGAACATGTTACCCCCCAAATATTTCCCGTGTATGTGCAATCGGCCCGTGAAGTTTAGATTAGATTAACTTTCACGGGCCGAACATTGCTCAGTCTTCAGCTTCTTCCGCCGATTCTTCCATACGGATAATCAGATACGGAACCGTGGCCCGGCGCAGCGCGCCTTCAGCAACGGAGCCGAACATCCAGCGGTTGAAGCCGCTGCGGCCGTGCGTGGCCATGACAACCAGGTCGTATTCGCTCTCGGCAGCGTTGATCGCGTCAGCAGGGTTGCGGTCCTCGATCATGTGCGTGTTGTGGGTCACTCCCGCTGCGGTCGCCATGTCGGCAGCACGCTGCAGGGCAGCCTTGCCGGCGTCACGGAGGTCATCGTAGAGCTGGGGAAGGTAGCTGATGGATTCCGGAGTCTGGTAAAGCGCCATCGGGCTTTCCATCACGTACAGGAACGAGACCTTTGCCCCGAGACCCCGGGCCAGTTCCAGGCCCTGGCGGATGGCTTCTTCGCTGCCGGCGGAGCCGTCGGTTGGTAAGAGGATGTTTTCGTACATGTCAACCTCCGCTTTCGTGCCGGCACCGGTGAAACTCGCCAGGCCGGCGATTTTACGCACAACTCAGCATAACAGTGGGATTAAACAGCGAATAGGGACTTAGGTCAGTTTCCGGTCACGTGTCTGCGCTACAGGCGGGGGCGCTCCTGCACGCGTATAGTTGCGCTCAGTCAGTGCGTGGTACCCAGAGGCACTACGCACGTTTCTTGACCAGGAGGATTATTCATGCGCAATCTCAGACTGCTGTTCACCGTGGCCGCCCTTGGCCTGCTGCTGGCACCTTCAGCACTGGCCCAGCGCCTCACCATGGCGCAGACCTCAAACCCGGTCACGCTTGACCCGAACCGCACTTTCAACGGCCTGTCATTCTCGGTCACCAACCAGGTTTACGAGAACCTGGTCTACTTCGGTGAGGACGGCGTCATCCAGCCGCGGCTCGCTGAGTCATGGGAGTTCGTTGAACCGAACGTCCTGGAGCTGACAATCCGTGAAGGTGTCACCTTCCATGACGGCACGCCGCTTACTGCCGGGGCCGTCGTTGCCTCCATCGAGCATTTCCTTGATCCGGACGCAACCAACCCCGGTCGTTTCGTGCTCAGCCGCCTGAGTGACGCGGTAGTTACCGAGGACGGCAAAATCCAGCTGATCACCGACACGCCCTTTGCGCCACTGCTTGCACACCTGGCGCATCCGGTTGCCGCCATCGTCCAGGCCGGGCATGGCGCGGATCTCGAGCGCAATCCGGTCGGTACCGGTCCGTTCCGCTTCGTCTCCTGGGAGCAGGACGCCCAGGTGGTGCTCGAAGCCAACCCCGATTACTGGGGCGGCGAGCCGGCAATCAAGGAAGTCGTTGTACGCGTCATTCCTGATGTCGCCACCATCCTGGTTGAACTGCGCTCCGGTGGCGTTGACGCCTACTACGGCATTCCTGCTGACAGCTTCGATTCGATCGCCAGCGCTTCCGGTCTGGATGCGGTCAGCTTCCTGGGCTGGGGCAGCAACTACGTCGGCTTCAACCTGGAGAGCGACAAGCTGAGCGACGTTCGCGTCCGTCAGGCCATTGCCCACGTGATTGACAAGGAACTCATCGGTGAGATCACCAACGGCTTGCCGGCTGTTGCCGCGATTCCGCCGACCGTCGCTTACAGCGCTGATGACCTTGAAGAGCCATACCCCTATGATCCGGAGCGCGCCCGCGAGCTTCTCGCAGAAGCCGGCGTCAGCGACCTGGAACTGCGCATCGACGTGTACACCGATCCGACGCTCGATGACATTGCCCAGATCCTGCAGGCTGAACTTGCCAACATCGGTATCGACCTGGAAATCCGCAGCCAGCCTTACGCTGCCTACGCTGAAGCTGTCCTCGAGGATGACCTGGAAATGTACGTCAGCGGCTGGGGAACGGTAACCCTTGACGCCGATTATGCCCTTTACGGCTTCCTGCATCCGAGTGAGATCGGTGGCGGCAGCAACACTTCGCGCTACGTCAATGACCACATCACCTCACTGCTGGAAGAAGGCCGCAACAACCCCGATGATGCCGCCCGTGAGGCTGCATACCGCGAAGTGCAGGAACAGATTCTGGTTGACGTACCGTTCGTCACCGTGAATTACCCGCTGTCGACCTTTGCCAAGAACGAAGCGCTGCAGGGTGAGCACGTCAACTTCTCCGTCATCGGTTTCGACCTCCGGGACGCCACTCTCAACCGCTGACGGTTGAGGAAGCAGTAGCTGCGAGTTGCTGAGGTACCTGACTGGCCGCCTGATCGGGCTGCTCCCGGTGCTGCTGGGCGTGACAATTCTCGTGTTTGTCATGCTGCAGATTGCACCCGGCGACCCGCTCATCGCTCTGCTGGGTGAGGAAGCCCAGGGGCTGAGCCGCGAAGCCCGCGAGGAGCTTCGGGGGCAGTATGGCCTTGATCAGGATCCGGTCAGTCAGTACTTCAGTTTCATTGGCGGAATTGTGCAGGGTGATCTGGGCAATTCCGTCCGTACGGGTCAGCCGGTGCTGCGGGAAATCGCAACCCGGCTGCCCGCCACTGCCCAGCTGGCGGCCGCAGGAATGCTGATTGCGCTTACGCTGGGCATCACACTTGGCGTGCTGGCAGCCGTTTATCGCCGTACGATCATCGACTATGTGGCCGTGATTGTCGCCCTCGCGGGCGTCTCCATCCCGGTGTTCTGGTCCGGACTGATACTCATGCTTTACTTCGCGCTGCAGCTGGGCTGGCTGCCCGCGTCGGGCTATGGCACCTGGCAGCATCTGGTGCTTCCGGCCACGGCAATCGGCTTCTCGTCCTCAGCCATCATTGCGCGGGTGACCCGCAGCAGCATGATTGAGGTGCTCCGTTCCGATTACGTGCGCACAGCCCGGGCAAAAGGCGTCTCAGATGTGTCGATCAACATGCGGCATGCCCTGCGCAACGCCATGCTGCCCATCGTCACGGTGGTCGGGCTGCAGTTCGGTGGTCTGCTCGGAGGTTCCGTGCTGACCGAAACCGTGTTTGCATGGCCAGGTATCGGCCGGCTGGTCGTGGACTCGATCCGGGCGCAGGACGGGCCGCTGGTGCAGGGCACGGTGCTGTTCATCGCGGTTGTGTTCATCGTCATCAACCTGCTTGTTGACCTTTCATACGCTCTGCTCAATCCGAGGATCCGTTATGGCTGACGCCACAGCAGGCAGCCACCCGCAGCAGCGCAGCAGCCTGCTCGCTGCGCCGGCCGTGAAGCGGTTCCTGCGCAACAGGATGGCCGTGCTGGGTCTGGTCATCATCGTGCTGCTGATTCTGGTTGCCGCGTTCGCGCCATTCATAACCGACCAGCCGCCGGCACAGCAGAATCTGCGTGAGAGGCTGCAGCCGCCGTCAGGGGAACACTGGTTCGGCACGGATGAGTACGGCCGTTCCGTGTTCAGCCGCATCGTTTACGGCGCCCGGGTTTCCCTGCTGACCGGGACCATACCTGTGCTTGTGGCCGGTGTCACAGGCACCCTGATCGGGTTGCTTGCCGGTTTCTACCGTGGCTGGCTCGATAATGTGCTGATGCGCGTGATGGATGTGCTGCTGGCATTCCCGTCACTGCTGCTCGCACTCGCCATCGTCGGTGCCCTGGGTCCGGGCCTCACCAACGCAGTCATAGCTGTTGCAATCGTCAGCATTCCCGAGTACGCCCGCATAGTCCGCAGTGTCGTGATGGGCACCCGTGAGGAAGAGTTCGTACAGGCAGCTTCGGCTGTCGGTGTCCGCACTCCCGGGCAGCTGTTCCGGCACATCCTTCCGTCGGCTTTCGGTCCGCTTTCCGTGCAGGCCAGCCTTGGGGTCGGATTCGCAATTCTCAGCCTTGCCGGACTCAGTTTTCTGGGTCTGGGAATCCAGCCGCCGGCAGCAGACTGGGGCGAGATGCTCAACCGCGGTCGACGCTTCCTGCCTGACGCGCACTGGCTGCTTATCTTCCCGGGACTGGCGATATCGCTGACCGTCCTCGGATTCAACCTGCTCGGTGATGGAATCCGTGATGCATTGGATCCCCGGGACTGAATTCGTATTGTTGTGACGAATAAGTAAGAGTACCGTCAGCCTACAGGCGTACAATCACATCATGTCACTGGTCACACTTCGTCGCGGTGCAATTCTCGTCGCTGCGACGCTGGTCACCGCCGCTCTGATCGTGATGCTGGCAGAGAGCTGGGGCTTCCACGCCCTGCTTCTGGCTGTGGTGCCACTGGCAATGATCGGCTGGATGGGCGGCATCGTGGCCGGTGCGCTCGGAGGAGTGATTCAGTTCGTCTGGGTGCTGTGGGGTCCGCTCATCGAAGGCCTGTCCAGGCCCAATCTGGATCAGCTGCTGCTACTGATTGTCATGGCGCTCGCGGGCCCGTCATTCGGGGCTTTCGGCCAGCTCAAACGCGGTCATGACCGCCACCGGCAGGCGTCCAGCGAGGCGCGCTTCGACCCCCTTACCGGGTTGCGTAACCGCGCGGCACTGTCACAGGAACTTGAGGTGCTGCTCGAGGAAGCCAGGCGCACCGAGACGCAGGTGGCCGTACTGTTCGTTGATCTGGACCGTTTCAAAATCGTTAACGATACATTCGGTCATGCCGCCGGTGATGAGGTGCTGCGCGAGATTGCCAGGCGCATTAACGAACACGCGACCGGCGGAGAGCTGACGGCCAGGCTGGGCGGTGACGAGTTCGTACTCGCCATCCCCGAGGTGACTGATGTTGACGCATTATCCATCCGCGCGCGCAAACTGCTGGCCAGCCTGGGCAGATCGATCGACCTGAGTGGGTCAAGCCGCACTTCTGTCGGTGCCAGCATCGGCATCAGTATTTTCCCGGCAGATGGCTTCAGTGTGGATGCGCTCATCAAGTTTGCCGACAGCGCGATGTATCAGGTCAAATCAGGCGGCAAGAACTACTTCAGCTTCTCAACGGATGACATGCGCCAGCAGCGCAACCGGCAGCTTGAACTTGAACGCTGCCTCCGCAACGCAGGTCCATCCAATGAATTTGCCGTGCATTATCAGCCCCAGGTTGATCTTCGCACCGGCCGGGTGGTCGGTTTTGAGGCGCTGCTGCGCTGGACCAGCGCCGAGCTGGGTGAGGTCTCACCTGAGGAGTTCATTCCGATTGCTGAAGAGACCGGGATCATAATTCCGCTCGGGCACTGGCTGCTGCGGGAAGTGTGTCAGCAGGCAGCAAGCTGGCGCCGCAGCGGACTGCCGGCGATCCGGCTGGCCGTGAACGTGTCACCGATTCAGTTTTCGCACCCAGAGTTCATTTCGCATGTCAAACAGGCGGTGCGGGACGCCGGCATGCTGCCCAACAGCCTGGAGCTTGAAATCACTGAGGGCATCCTCCTGCAGGACAACGAGACGGTGATGCGCACACTGAACCGCCTGCGCCGGCTCGAGGTGCGGGCCACGCTGGATGACTTTGGCACAGGCTACTCATCACTTTCCTATCTGGAGCGTCTGCCGATTGCGAGTCTCAAGATTCCCCAGAACTTCGTGGCTGGAACCGGTGGTGGGCTTCCGCGTGCCGGTATGAGCCAGGTCCGCAGCAGCGTGATTGTTCAGGCGATCTGCGCGATGGCGCACAAGCTGAGCAAGACCGTGATTGCGGAAGGTATCGAGACTGAAGCCCAGCTCCGGTTCCTGCGGGAAATCGGTGTGGACTTCGGCCAGGGTTACCTCTACGGTGCGGCCCTTCAGGTGCATGAGGCCGAAGGGGTGCAGATCCGGCAGAATGAAGCGGGCAAGTCCGGCAGCAACCCTGACTCAGCCGGCAGCGGACCCATCAACCGGCTGCTCATCAGCGACTGAACCGCACATAAAGCTCTGCTGGTGACCGCAACAAGCGCGAACACCAGCAGTACGTGAGTGAACCGATAATCAGTCAATCGATGAGCGGCAATTGCCTCCCAGCCATGCCACCTGACTGATCCCGTCTTCCTGTAGCAAAGTCTCCGTAAAGACCCGCTGTCCCCCCGGACGCTCCAACCATAGCAAATCATGATGAGAATACACAGCTGTTAAGAGATGTATTAAGACGCGGGTACGGACTGGTTGCGCAGGTTCGTAATCAACTGTGAACAACCACCCGGTTGCGGCCGGCATTCTTCGCCTCGTAGAGCCGGTTGTCAGCCAGTTGAATCATCTGGCGGATCGTGTCGGCTCCCGGGTCAGTCGCAAACGCGACCCCGGCGCTGATGCGCAGATCGAGTCCGGCTCCCAGCCGCTGCCAGTTATGACCGGCGATAAGCTCCCGCAGCTGCTCCGCGAAGTCGGCAGTGGCTTCCGGACCGACGCCGAGCAGCACTACTGCAAATTCCTCGCCTCCCCAGCGTGCCATCACAAGGTTGTCGCCGGCCAGGCTAAGCAGAATGCTGCCGACTTCCTTGAGCACCCGGTCACCTATGAGGTGCCCGTAACGGTCATTGATACTCTTGAAGTCGTCAATGTCGAACAGCAGCAGGCCCAGGGGCCGGCCACGCCGGGCGGCAGGCATCTCGCGTTCCAGAAGCTGGGTTGCGTAACGGCGGTTGTAAAGGCGCGTCAGGTAGTCCGTCCTGCTCATTTCCTCAAGCTGGCTTGACTGCTCGCGGAGGATCCTGTTGGCTTCCACCAGCGCCTTGTGTGTCCGTCGGCCGCTGCTGTGTTCATGCGCGAGCGACTGTTCAAGCTGCATGATCCGGACGGCTGCCGACCGGTCGCCTTCACGTGCCTCCAGCTGCTGGCGGAGGCTCAGGTGTTCCTTGAGAGCTCCCAGCGCTGCCGTCGGCTCATCCGTTGCCTCATGCACGCTGGCCATGAGTCGCAGGACCTGGGCCTGACCGTTGAGGTCGGCGGCGTCCTTGAACAGGTGCAGCGCGGCCCGCAGGCCGGAGAGCGCCTGGTCAGGACGGCCAAGCCCGAAATTGAACCTGGCAAGCTCAAGCCTCGTCTGTCCCTCGGTCTGGCGGTCGATGCCCTGCTCATGCAGTGTCACCGCGAGAGTGAGGTTCTCGGCCACCTGCTCATGATCGCCGAGCTCGGCATAGGCTGCTGCCATCGCCCGATGCACGGCGGTGAGATCACGGCGGTCATCAGTCTTCAGAATCAGGTTCTCCGCAGTCTCAAGCCGGCTCAGTGCCTCGTCAGATCGGCCCAGGCTGATCAGTGCCCGTGCTTCAGCCAGGAGCGCCTGTGCGGCCAGCTCTGTCTTGTTCAGTGCAAACAGCAGGTTGCGGGCGCGTTCGAGCCTGTTGAGCGCATCGGCCGTCTCACCGGCTCCCAGATAGGCCAGGCCGAGCCGCAGGAACGGCAGCGCCATCTGGTCTGCTGCTGTTGAGGATGCATAGCGCAGGCTTTCACGCAGGTGCCGTACCGAGCGGTCCAGCATGCCCAGTTGCCGGTACAGTTCGCCTACTTCGGAGTGGGCCAGCGAGCGGTATTCGTTGTCGTTCAGGGCCTCCGCCAGACTCAGAAGCTGCAGCGCATGTTTCAGCGACTGATGGTCGTCCAGCTTCTCCCTGGTCTTCAGCAACAGGTAATGTGCGACGAAGAGACGGTGATGCTCAGCTGAATT
This sequence comes from uncultured bacterium, assembly GCA_964587295.1. GTDB lineage: Bacteria > Deinococcota > Deinococci > Deinococcales > Trueperaceae > CALDPK01. The sequence goes on along the minus strand of CAZPLV010000018.1, from coordinate 12,309 downwards.
GCTTTCTTCCAGGGCCTGGTTCGCCTGGTCCCGGGCTGAATCCAGTTCACCCTTGTCCAGATGCTCAGTGGCAGCAAGCAGGGCAGGGGGCAGAGATTGCCTAAAGCTGGTGGGTTCCAAGCCGATCATGCTGTCAATCATCGGCAATTGCCTGTGACGGTACTCTTATTTCTGACCCACCAGCCTGCATTATCGTTGCCCCGCGGTCACCGGATTCAGTTTACGCGCGACCAGGCGGTGACTTCCAGCTGGACGTCGCCGGCATTCCAACCGCTGTAACTGCCCACCACGAGGTAGTAGGAGCCTGCAGTCAGCTCAAGGGAGATTTCTGACTGCCAGTAAACGTCAGGGACTGCCGTAACCGGGTAGAAGTCATCGTTGAAGTCGATGAGGGTTCCATCCGCAGAGTAAAGCAGCAGGACCGTGTCGACCTCATCGGCACCTGCCCAGAACCGGACGAAGTAGTCGTCCTCAATGGTGAAGCTATGGAGCTGGCCGGGTCCGGTGAAGCCCTCGCCGGTCGCCGGAAGGCTGTCGTCCAGGCTCACCGTGTGGCTGCCCGGTACAGCGAGGACCTGGGCATCCGCGAAATCAGTCTGGCTTGCGGCTGCGCCCGCGGCATCGTTCAGTTCGAGCAGCAGCTCGTACTGGCCGATGTCCCACATGCCGTAACCGGAGGCGATTACCGTGTAACGACCACTTTCCGGAAGGTCCAGGAACAGGCTGGAGTTGAAGTAATAACCGAGGGCGGCGTCGTACCAGTCGTCATCGTTCAGGTCAAGGAGTTCGCCGCCGGGCGAGTAAACCGTCAGGAAGGTATCGAATTCATCGCTGCCAAGCGTCAGAAACGCCTGATCGCCGGCGTCTGCGCTGAACGAGTATACGTGCAGGTATGAACCGTCCTTGAAGTTCTGGCCGTCCTCGGTCGTGAGAGCGCCGAAGGCACTGACGCCTGGTTCCAGTACGGGTGAGGTGCTCAGGTAGTAGTTGGGAACATTGAGCCGTTGGGCAAGGCCAGAAGACAGACCCGAGACCAGCAGAATGGTTGCCAGACCAGCTATGTGCTTCTTCATTCGTGCTCCTTTAAGAGTCAGCCGGAATATCGCGCTGAGTGCCCAATTGTATAGGCGGTAAGCGCAGTATGCATGGGGTCTGCCTTACCCTTGGCCGCTCATTTGCGGCGCTTCAGCCTGGCTTGCCTGAACAGGTGGACTACAAGCCCCACCACTACGCCGGCTGCTGCGCCACCGGCCAGCATGAAAAACGGGTGAATCTCGTTGAATGCAACCATCACGCTGACTGTAGCATCAGCACCGGAGCTGGTTTGCAGCCGGGCTGTCATGAGCGAGGGCTCCTGTCTGGAGCCCTCCGGTTCCGGTTCAGTTGTTTGTTGTCAGCCGGATTCAGCGGTTGGCGCCGAGACCGATCTGGCCGCAGGCCACGGCAGTGTCAACGGACACGAAGCCGTCCGCGTTGAGCGGGGGCAGCTCGCTGCCGGCAAAGATGTACATGAAGTACTGCGTCGACTCGATCTGATTGACCGGAATGTCGATTTCGTCCAGGCTCACGAACGGATCATTGGTGAAGTTGCCCACCGGTGCGAGTGCCAGGACCATCTCACGGTCAGGCCCACAGGTGCCTTCGAACAGAACGGGCAGGTAGTCAGCACCCCGGGTGATGCCGGTAAGCGTTACTGCTGAACGGGTGTGGCCCATTTCTTCAGTGAACTGCACGTAACCACCCACGCCGCTGCCGTCAATCGGGAACAGATTGTAGCTGGCCGTCTGCTGTGAGGAATTGGCAAGCTGCGCCATGCCGAATGCTGCAAGTGCGAACAGTGCGGTTCCGATAATGATTTTTCTCACTGGTATTACCCCTTTCGGAGACACGAAGCCCCCCTATGGAGAACTTGTACTACGGTTGAGGCATTCCGGACAGTAATTCAGCACGCCTTAGGCATGATGCTGCGACCCGGATTGGCTATCCTCGTATGACTATGCACGAACCCGCCCCGATTACTTACCGCCAGCTGACACTGATGGAAGAACTGGTCCGCTGCAGCCGCATCGAGCATGCGGTCTGGGGTGAAGGCGTCGTGCCCCCGCACATGCTCCGGGCAGTAACCCACATGGGTGGGCTGGCAGTCGGTGCATTTGCCGGCGAGGAGCTGATTGGCTTTGCGTTTGGTTTCCGCGGGGTGCGTTCACAAGATGGCCGGCACCTGCACCATTCCCACGTTGCCGCTGTCCTGCCGGAATGGCGCGGACTGGGGGTCGGGGTTGCTCTCAAGCAGACCCAGGCGCAGCTGTGCCGCGACCAGGGTCTGGACCTGATGACCTGGACGTTCGATCCATTGCGGGCCCGCAACGCTCACCTGAATCTGGAAAAGCTCGGAGCGACTGCAGGCATGTACGAACCGCGCTACTACGGGCAGATGTTCGACGCCCAGAACGGTCAGCTGGACAGTGACCGGCTTGTGGCCGAATGGGAGCTCAGAACCGTCCCCGCGAGGTTCTCTGGACCGGCAGCCGCTGTGCCCAGGGTACTGCAGAGCCAGCCTGACGGAAGTCCGGGCCAGGTTGTGTCTGGGCTGACGGAAGACGCTGTTCATGTGGCGGTGCCCCTGGAACTCGATGACCTGCTTGCCAGCCGGCCGCTGGTGGCCGTCAGCTGGCGCGAATCCGTCCGGGAAGTGATGATGCATTACCTGCAGGCCGGCTACCGTGCAACCCGCTTCCTGGACAACGGATACATTTTGCAGCATTCTGATTCTGCCTCATGTGCGGGTGTAGGCTCTGGTCAGGAGGATCCGACAAGTGAAAATCGAGGTAACAAGCGGGCAACTGCAGGCAATTGAGGCTGACACGCTGGTCGTCAACCTGTTCAGGGGCGTGGACAGGCCCGGTGGCGGCACCGGAGCTGTTGACGCAGCCCTGGACGGTGCCATCACTGAACTGATCAGTCAGGGCGACATTAGCGGCAAGCCCGGCGAAGTGGCTGTGCTCTACCCGCGGGGCGCGATACCCGCCAGGCGCGTGCTGGTGGTCGGCCTGGGTGAGCGTGAAAAGTTCGATGCTGAAGCGGCCAGACGCGCTGCCGGCAAGGCCGCACGCAAGGCACTCGCGCTGGGCAGCAGGACGCTCGCAACAATAGTGCACGGTGCAGGCGTTGGCGGGCTCGATGCTGCCGCAGCTGCCGCTGCGACAGCAGAAGGCACCCTGCTCGCGCTCTACCGCTACGACGCGCCCCGGCTCAAGTCCGAGGACAAAGAACTGCCGGAGCTGATTCAGCTGGTTGAGGCCGACCAGTCGAAGCTCGGGGCCATGACAGCGGCCGTCGAAGAGGCACGGGCAATCAGCCGTGGTGTTTACCTGGCGCGTGACCTGGTCAACGGGCCAGCCAACATCGTGACGCCGGCCTACCTTGCCGCCACTGCGCGTGAACTGGCGGACACCTACGGCTTCCAGATCACCGTGGGCGACCGCGACTGGGCTGAGGAGCACAGGATGGGTGCCTTCCTTGGCGTTTCCGCCGGCACGGCACTCGAGCCGGCCTTCATCGTTCTTGAGCACAACCCGTCCGGCTCGGATGAGGCGCCGGCCGTGCTGGTCGGCAAGGGACTGACGTTCGACACGGGCGGCATCTCAATCAAACCTTCTGCCGGCATGCAAAACATGATTTCCGACATGGGCGGAGCAGCTGCCGTACTGGGGGCAATGAAAGCCATCGGCGAAGCCGGACTCAAGCGCCGGGTTGTGGCAATCGCCGCCTGCACGGAGAACATGCCGGACGGCAAGTCATTCAAACCGGGTGACGTGCTTACCGCCAGCAACGGCAAGACCATCGAGATCACCAACACCGACGCTGAAGGCCGCCTGGTGCTCGCTGACGCCCTCGCATACGCATCACGCTACGAACCCGCGGCTGTGGTCGACCTGGCCACCCTGACGGGCGCCTGCGTCGTTGCACTCGGTCAGGACACCGCCGCCGGTCTCTTCACGAACGATGACGCCCTGCGCGACCAATTCGTCGCCGCGGGTAACGTCTCGCACGAACGCGCCTGGCCCATGCCGCTCTATCCCGAGTTTCGCAAGGCCATGGACTCGGATGTGGCCGACATGAAGAATTCCTCGGCGGTACGCGCAGCCGGTGCCAGCACCGCTGCAGCCTTCCTGCAGGAGTTCGTCGACTACCCCTGGGTCCACCTGGACATAGCCGGCATGGCCTACTCGGGCAAGGGCAGCGACTACGCTGCCAAGGGTGCCAGCGGCTACGGCGTCCGCCTGCTGCTGCGCTGGCTGCTGGATAATTGACAGACCTGCGGTTTGAGGTGACGGGAACGGGCCCGCCGGTTGATTGCCGGCGGGCCCGTTCCGCTGTTCAGGATGTTTGCTTCAGGGAGCGACTGAGCCGTCAAGCCGCAGGTCGATACCGGTGGTGGTGTGGTTTGGCTGCAGTTGCAGCAGGCCCGGATACTCGTACTGCGGATCTTCCGGTTCGATAACTATCACTCCTGCAGCTGGATTGCTGCTGTCGTCAAGGTCGAGCCAGGATTCAAGGACGTACGTTCCTGCCGGAATGCCGTAAACCATGTAGCGAACTCCGCCGACGGGCACGTTGGTGAAGTCGACGTAATAATACGTGCCAGTGAAGCTGCCACAATTCGCATTGCTGCATTCGTACAGAACCAGGTAGGTGACAGCGTCGTTGCCCGTGGGCGGAGGCTCCGGTGCGGGCGGCGGTGGGGTGCCGGCACTCATGCTGGCAAGTGTCCTGGCCGCGTCAATCAGGCCCGCGCCGCAGCCACTGCCGCAGACAGGGCTGCTGGTGTTGTTGCGCAGAATGCTCGTTACCTGTGACAGGCTCAGGTTCGGGTCAACAGCGAGCATGAGTGCAACCAGACCGCTGACGTGCGGCGCAGCCATTGAGGTGCCCTGCGAGAAGCTGTAGCCTTCGCTGCCATCGGGACCCAGGACGGTGCTGAGCACGCCATAGGCGTAATTGCGGCCATCAACCCTGAAGCTGGCGCTCATGTCGCCACCGGGAGCCATCACGTCCACTGCCGTGCCGTAGTTCGAGTAGGGAGCCTGGGTGGTTCCGACACCGGTGGCACCAACCGTGATTACGCCCGGGCAGTTCGCGGGGAAGACTCCAGACGTGTTCTGGCCTTCGTTGCCGGCCGCCACAACGGTGATCACCCCATTGGCGGCTAGGTCAGTGAAGAAGCTGTCATTGCCACCCATTGCGTCGCGGCAGCTGACACCGATACTGGCGCCAAGGCTGAGGTTCAGCACGCGGGCAGGGTTCGGGTTGGCTGGTGCACCGCTCACCGTGCCGCCGGCTGCCCAGGTCGCACCGTCCAGGATGTCCATGAAAGTGCCTTCGCCGTTGTTCCCGAGCACGCGCACGGGCACAATGGGCACGTTCCAGCTCATGCCGGCGACGCCGATGGAGTTATTCGTGCGTGCACCGATCGTGCCGGCGACATGCGCACCGTGGTAATCGGTGCCCCGGCCGGGATCAATCGGGTTGCTGCTGCGGCCCGAACCCTCGGATACGAAGTTGTGGCCGCCAGTGAATCTCAGATCCGAATGGTTGATGCTACCGGTATCGAGCACTGCTACCGTCACGCCGGCTGAAGAGCGCTGGATGTCCCAGGCTGCAGGCATGTTTATGGCGTCCATGTGCCACTGGATCGGGTACAGGGCGTCATTCGGAGTCGCGAAACTGTGAAGGATCCAGTTGGGCGCAGCGCTCTTGATTCCGGGCTGCTGACGGAGTTCCTCGGCCAACTGCAGAGTCTCGGCAAGATCTAGCTGCCCGGCTTCATACAGGTGCTGACCACCAGGTGTGCCCTGCACGTGCATGAGCTGTACGCCGTCTGCCCGGAGCGTGCCGAGCGCTGACTGGCTGAAGACCAGGTCATCCTCGAAGATGACGACAACTTCACCAGGCCTGGCTGCAGGAGAGGCGCTCCGGTTGAGGCTGGGCATGGAGCTGAGAATGAGCCCGTCGGAAGCGGACTGCGCCGTGGCAGTAAATTCAGTGACAGCTTCGACTCCCGCTGTCAGAAATTGTCCGTATGTAACCGAGGCTGAGCCCAGTGACCCGGGCAGGTAAAGAACACCCGTCAGTGCAGCTGTTCCATCCGATGGATCAGCCACGACAAACTCAAGCTGCACGTTCACGTTGCTGGTCCCCGCTGGAATGCCGGCGACATAACCCCGGTACTCACTCGGTGGCGTGGTGGTGCCATCGAACGTAGGCCCATAAGCGTAGATGGAGTACGTGCCTTCGGGCACATTCCTGAACTCGAACGGGGCCTGGCTTGCGCCGGAGTCGATGACCCTGCTGGCCCGGCCGTCGGATGGATTGCTGCAGTCCGCTCCGCTGTCGCAAAGGCGCACAGTTACGTCATACAGACCTGCACCCGGTGCCGCGTACACGTAGCCGCTTATGGTCCCCGGCTCACCCGGTTGAGGCTCGCCCGGGCCTGGCCCGCCCGGACCTGGTTCACTGGTGCCACAGGCCGCGAGCAGCAGCGCCAAGCCAAGCCCCAGGCCTGTGTTTCTGATTGATTTCAGGTTCATCATGCTCCCCCTCCACGCCAAACTAGCAGCGCGGCATGAGCCAGAAAGTCTCTCTTCCTGCAGTTGGCTTTACACTGCATTCATGAAGCTGGAAGCGCTGAACGACTATCAGAAGGCGAGCCGCAAAACCTGGGGCGTCGTGGAGATGAACCATCCGATCGTCTACCCGACGCTCGGTCTGGTCAACGAGTCTGGTGAGCTGGCCGGCAAGGTCAAGAAAATCTTCCGTGACAGTGGCGGTGTCATCAGCGACGCTGACCGTGATGATCTGAAGGCCGAACTCGGGGACGTTCTCTGGTACCTGACGCAAATCTGCAGCGAGCTGGGACTCTCGCTGCAGGAGGTGGCTGAGGCCAATATTGAGAAGCTTTACTCCCGCCTGGAGCGGGGCGTTATCGGCGGGTCAGGAGATCATCGCTGAGCCGGTTCAGCTGCAGCTGAGTTCACCCAGCTGCAGCTCGAATTGCCGGGCGCCCACCATGGGCAGCTCGCCTTCCGGCGCAGGTGCATCGGTGATGATTACCGTCAGTTCACAACTGCCGCCAGTCACCAGATAAACGTCGTCATCCACCCGGTTGATGCCGTCGATATACAGGCCTTCCGCCAGGAACAGGTCGACTATCTCGATGCTGCTCACAATGGCGCTCAGCTCCGCCGCACGCTGATGCTGGGGCGGCAGCGCGGCAAAGGCCGTTGCTGCTGCGAGGATGGTCAGTGCGGTCAGTAAACGCGGGAGTCGGTTCATTTTGTCCTCCGGGACAGTTGGCTGGCATCAAGGATACTGTTATTCCTGCGTTGCCGATACCTGGTGACAGTCAATGAGGTTGGTTGTGCGGGCCGAAAGACAGCGGACGCCGGGTCAGGACGTCCGCAGAATTTATCGATTGTGCAGGTGACTCAGTAAATCTGTTCACGATGGCCGAACGTGAATGTGAACACGTTGCGGACCCCGTCCAATCCGACGGTCGGGAAGAATGGCGGTGCCAGGCCACGGCGCAGGCGCGGATCATAGGTGAACTCACGGGCATAGCCGGTGCTCATCGTACCGGAACTTGCGCTGAAGGTACCGAAAGCGCCGTACTGCTTTTCGATGATTCCACCAAGCAACTGAACTGCACCGCGACCTCTGCCCGCGTTGTAGTCTTCAACCCGCACAACACCGTTACTGGTGAGCAAGGATGCCTGAATCCGGACATCGTCTGGTGCGTTCTGAGTGGAGTCACTATTATTGTGACCAATCTCGATGTTGCCGGCCGGACTGAACACCCCGAGTACATTGACGGCATCAAGGTTCTCACAGACTGACCGCACAATCTCACCATTCACCCGTCGCAGTGCGCCGGAACAAGGCTGTTCTTCATATGTCAGGTCGGAAGTAATCCGGGCGCCCCTCGCCGGAACAATGGTCAGCTGTGAGAATGCCGCCACGGCTGGCCTCGCCGAGGCCGGATCATTGGCGCTGGCCCGACCCGGTCCCCTGAGCCGCTGGATCTCCTGGTCGGCGTAAATCACACCGTTGAAATTCTCGGTCTCGGTAGTCCATTGATTGTTCGAGAGCAACCGTTCCAGCCTGTGATTCTCGTCAATGCGGTAAGTGGTCACTGATCCGCTACCCGCTCCAGTGCCCGCCCGTACGTACTGATATACCGCTGCATCGGTGGAGCTGGCACTGATCGGGTTACCGGCTGCATCTGCAGCGAAAATTTCGAGGTGGTTCACGTTGCCGGTCAGAAGAATCCCGTCTGCATCGGCCAGGGCGCGTTGGTCGTGGGCGTTGTTGGGCAATTCAATCTCTGCTGCCCGCAGGTCCAGCCCTTCAGCAAAAACAGGCCTGTTTGAGTATGACCCCGAACTGAGGTCCGGTGCATTGCCTTGCGCGGCCAGGTCAACGGCATCGAAGAATTGTCCACTGCTGTTGTTATAACCGAAGGCGCCCTGGCCCCTTCCCTGGGTTGCGCCAGCACTTGTGACGTCACCGCCGAACCAGGGTTGACCAAAGAAGTTGAAGTTGCCGTTTGTATGGACAGGGCCGTCAAACAGTGTGTCGCTGGTGAACCAGATGCGTGCGGAGCCGGAGTCTGAAACGTGTTCGTCCGTAAAGAGCGCGAAACGTGAGAATGACACCCGACCCACTTCAAACTGATATTCGCCCTGGGTTACGACCTGACGCCGGTACTGACCCTGGCGACCTTCAGAGACAAGCACGAACGGCAGGGCGTACCTTTGTTCGCCGCCCAGTTCGCGCCGGTTGCCGGAAACGAATCTTCCGTCACCCAACCGCGTATCACCGGGCAAAGGTACGTCGCAAGCTGTGTCAGTCACGTAAATACGGAGATTCAGGGTCTGACCCTGGCTGAACTGCCTGTCGCCGCAAACGAGGTTATCAATGCGGATCTGCAGTTCCGATGCAACCTGACCGAGCTCTGTGGCCACGCTTTCAAAACTGGGCCTCGTGGCATTCGCGAGGGAATCACCGAATGACCACGGGCGCGTGGTATTCGACCGGGATGTGGCAATGGAGTCCAACTGTTCGTAGATGTCGGAGCGCAACAGTGTAACGCCCAGGTTTGCTCCGCCCTGTGCAACAAGCAGGGTCTGCACGATACCGGCGTCATCGCTGCCGTGCTGGATCTCGTCCATGGTGCGCATGAACAGCAGGACCATGATTGCTGCGGCTATCGTCATCAGCCCGAGCGCCGCAACCATGGCGATGCCGCTTGAATGCCGGCGGGAACGCGCGTGAGCAGACGTATTTCTCATCGGCACCACCAACTCTTCTGACAGTCATCGTCATCATCCCCGCCGCCATCGCCAGGCCCACCGGGGTCACCAGGTCCACCGGGGTCACCAGGGTCAGGGTCACCAGGGTCAGGGTCACCAGGATCACCGGGGTCACCAGGTCCACCAGGTCCACCGGGCCCACCAGGCCCGCCTGGATCCGGATCTACCGGTATGCTTGTGCCACATGGTTCGAACGCAGTAATTGTCTGCTGACGCTCGCGGTCATTGCCGATGCCAGTAACTTCGATAAAGCCGGTGTACTCACGCTCAAGATCGCTTCCGTCTGCCTCGCTGGCCACCGTCAGTCGCAACCGGGCAAGACGGTAGGTGTCGCCACCATCCTCAATCTCAATGGCCGGGAAATCCGTGGCGGCGGGGTTTGGCGGTGGCTGGTCATAAACCAGGGTCTTACCTGCACCGGCGCTGTATTCGTAAGCGAGTTCAAATCGGCTGAGGCCGAAGGCAAACGGCACTATGTTCTGGCCACCGGCGTCGACGGTGTGCTGGTAAAGGGTCTGCTCCTCAGCGTTGTACCGGAAGCCCATGGCGCTGGCACCATAGACCCGTGTGTTCACCGGGTGGATTTTCGTAATTGAACACTCGGAGTGTATGAGTCCTGAGCCGTCAACCCTGTCTATGTTCGACACAAGAGTCGCGGAGCCAAGCCCGTCAATTATCAGAGCGGGTGCACCCACAAGGTCTGACAGGGCCTCGGCATCGGTTGCAAAGACTCCGGTCCGGTTCGCGTCCGCAGAGTCGCTTGTCACGGGCAAGCCACCGTCACCGCCTATGAGCGCAAAGGATACAGCGGTGCTGCCCGTCTGGACCGGGAAATTCACGACTGCACCCATCACAGCCGAGCGCAGTTCCTGGGAGACAACCTCGGTGATTCGGCGCAGTTTCGATTGCGTGTTCGCGGCCTGTTCGGTCAGCCGGTTTACCTGCAGTGACTGGATTATCCCGCTGCTAGTCAGCAGCAGCACGATGCCCAGAATCCCCATGGCAATCAGCATCTCCACCAGTGTCATGCCTCTGTTGGCTCTGGATTTCATCAGCTGGTCCCTTGCTTTCCGAGGGTGGTTCCGGTGACACAGTTCACTGCAGCGGCCGCCTGGTAGCAGACTTCAATTACGTACTCCGACAGTCTGGTTGTGCCCAGTGTGAACACACCGGCGTTGCGAATCTCCACGCTGAATGCTCCGTCGCGGAATGAACGGAGATTCATGATGTCGTCAATCTGGGCACCGGTCAATGTAATTGAACCCCCTGCAGCCACCAGCGTTGACTGGTCCAGGCCACCGGCAATCCGCCGCCCCACCGTATCCAACACCTGGGTGGCTTGTGTCCGGTGGTTGCCGCGGTTGCTCTCCTGCAGGCTGGATATCATGACGGTCGACAGCGCTGCCAGAATAATGCCGCAGACAGCTATGGCAACAATGACTTCCAGCAAACTCAGCCCGGCTGAACTTCGCATCACTGGTCCCCGATTCTCTCTGCCATAACTTCACCAATGACAGAGACTTCAATGCGATAACGCCCTTCCGAGGTGGTGATTATCAGGTTATCCGGCAGGGAATTGAAGCTGCTCGCATCGATTTTGCCCGGAGGGAGGAAACGCAGGATGGGATTCGACACAGGAATATCCACCCCGGCCGGCAGTTCGTAGCGACGCCGTATGGTGTTGCTGTCGGCATCGACCAGATGCAGTTCGCGTCCTTCCCGGTTCAGCTGCACTATTGTCCCGCGGGAGGCCGCCATTGTTGCACCCTGCCACACACTTTGCTGAAAGGTGGTGATTGCCCCCTCAGCAGACTTTCGCCGGGCGATGTCCGCACCGGAGATGAAGCCTATACCGCCGAGGATGCCGATTATGGCAATCACGATCAACAGCTCGATCATCGTAAGTCCACTCGTGTTCCTGTGCATGCGAACCTCCCTCCTCCGGATAGCTGTTCAATGCTTGTTCCCGGTTGAACAAGCCGCAGTTGACATCAGGATAAAACACCGGCTGTTACAGAAAACTTAATGTCTTACGTCCGTGGATGGCTGTAAATTCCCAACATACGGTGACCGCCGCTGTGGAAAGTAGCAACGAATGACTGTAAACAAGCTTAATGCTACAGCAACCCATCCGATGTAATCGCCCCACATCACGAAAGGCGTTCTGCCCCCGGCCAGTTGCAGGTCCGCCACAGCTGCCCCCCGTTCTCCCAGCGGGAGCGTGCCCAGCACCTGACCGTGCCTGTCGAACATGGCGCTGGGACCCCATTCGTTCGCGAATACGGTTGCACGGGCAGTCTCGGCTGCTCGTATCGCAGCGGTCCGGATGTGGAAAGCTGATGTTGAAGAGTGGCCTGCGAACGAATCGTCTGTGATGTATACCAGCAGTTCGGCACCTGCCCGCACAGCCTGGCGGCTCAGACCGGCCTGAACCGAGTCAAGGCAAATCCCCATGCTGACCAGTGCCCCCTGGACCATGACGGGGTCTGAAGTCGTACCAGCAGTGTAACTGCGTTCTACCAGCGGAACGAGTGCGCGCTTACGGTAAATGGGCTGGAGGGAAGTTCCGTTCCATGTCACGGCACTGTTATAGATATGCCCGTCTGCATACTCGTGCGCTCCCACAATCGTGGCGGGAGCCACACCGAGCATACTCCGCAAGTAAGCTGGCGGGTTCTGCAGGTCAGTTCTGCGGGGCAGCACTGTCTCGCCAAGAATCGCAAGTTCGGCCCCATCATCCGTGACCTGCTGAATCAGTGACGTGTAGGTGTCGGCCAATCCGCGTGCTACTACTTCGTCGTATGTTGCCAGTAGCCGGTCCAGATCCGCCTGTGCACCCTGTATGATTCCCGTCCTCAGCTGAGCTGTCTCAAAGGCTTGCCCGGTCCCGGGCGGCTGCAAGAACAAGACCAGGACCAGCGGTGCGATGAACACCGTG
>CAZPLV010000017.1:0-21630 GCA_964587295.1 uncultured bacterium | reverse complement strand
TGCATGACCTGGTTCGGGCCGCCCTGGGCGCGCATGAACACGAACCAGAACAGGCCGATCAGAATCAGGATCGGCAGGAAAGAAATCAGATAGTTAATCCAGGCGGGCGGATTGCGGATTGTGACGTCCGAAACGCGCTCCTCAAGCCTGGCCAGCAGTGAGTCGGTGATTATGGTCGTGGTGCGGAAGCCACGGATCGTCTGCGGTTCACCACTGATGGTGACCTGACTTTCACTGACCAGCTCGCCCTCAATGTTGCCACTGGACCGGTCGACAGTCACGGAAGCTACCCGATCCGCATCAAGCAGCTCGGTGAAGGTGCTGAAGTTGATCTCCCGGCTACCTGTGCCGGACGAGAACTGGTTGAACACGAAGATGCCGAGAATTATCAGCATCACGAGCAACCAGGGGTTGAATGTACGTCTCAACGGAACCTCCCGGAGACAGCCTTGCAGTGGCAGTATGTATACATGGCCGTCATCGCGCTGAGAAGAATCCTAGCACCCAGCCTCATGAGCTGGCTGTAAGCTGTCGGACCAAGCGGGAGCGGGTCACGGATGTCCAGTTTGTGCTAACTGAACCGGTAACCTTTCGGTACCGCAACCACACCGTTTGCAGTCACCGTGAAACCGCGTGCCCTGTCATCGTCCGCGTTCACGCCAATCTGGGTTCCTTCGGGAATGCTGACGTTCTTGTCGACGATCGCATTGCGTACGAGCGCGTGCCGGCCGACGGTCACATTGTCGAACAGGACGCTGCGTTCAACTGAGCTGTGTGAGTGCAGCCTCACACGGCGGGCGAGCACCGAGTCGCGCACCGTGCCACCGGAGATGATCACGCCCCCGGCAAGCAGTGAATTGAGCGCCTGGCCACGCCGGTCCTCCAGGTCATGCACGAACTTCGCCGGCGGGCTGAACTCCGCAGAGGTGCGCAAGGGCCACTCCTCGTTGAACAGGTCGAATTCGGGAACAACGTCCACGAGGTCCATGTTGGCCTCGTGATAGGAATCGAGCGTTCCCACGTCCCGCCAGTAGGTGTTCGGTCCGGCCTGTCCGGGAATGGGATTGCGGGCGAAATCGTAGGCGTACAGGTTCATGTCGCGCTCGAGCGCCAGCGGCAGTACATCCTTGCCGAAGTCGTGATCGCTGTCGGGCCGGCGGGCATCGGCGTTGAGCAGCTCGACCAGCACGTCCCGCGAGAAGATGTAGTTGCCCATGGATGCCAGGGCATGGCTCGGACGGTTTGGTATGGGAGTCGGTTCATCGGGCTTCTCCTCGAAGTCCGTGATCCGGAATTCCGGGTCCACCTGGATGACCCCGAAACGCCGCGCGGCCTCTTCGACCGGCGTCGGATAGGCGGCAATCGTGACGTCAGCGCCCTTCTCGAGGTGGTAGTCAATCATGTGGGCGATGTCCATCTTGTATATGTGGTCGCCGGAGAAGATGGCCAGCAGGTCGACATCGCGGCCCTCAACCAGGTGCAGGTTCTGGTAGATGGCGTCCGCGGTGCCGCGGTACCACTCCGCGCCCAGCTCCTCGTACAGGTACATCTGCGCCGGTGCCAGCGTGATGAAGTAGTCGTCGAGGAACGTGCCGAAGCGCCAGTTGCGCTGGATGTGCTCCGTAAGGCTCTGCGCCTTGAACTGGGTGAGCACATACATCCCGAAGATGCCGGAGTTGACCATGTTTGACAGTGCGAAATCGATGATCCGGTATTTGCTGCCGAAAGGGACGGCCGGCTTGGTGCGCCTTGCTGTGAGCGGGTGCAGCCTGCTGCCTTTGCCACCTGCCAGCACCATGCCCAGAGTTTTGACTTTGCGTCTGATCGCCACAGCCTGAACCTCCTGCCTGTTTGTCCGAGCATAGCAGCTGCTACGGAACGTCCGGCCTCTGACGGGTAAGCTGACCCAGTGAGTGTCACTGAACCGAAACCGTCACTGCTGGGTCTCGAGGTAGCCGAACTGCCGCACGATGGCCGCAGCTTCAGGGCCGGGCAGCTTGCCGACTGGCTCTACCGCATCGGCAGCCGCGACTTTGCCGGGATGACCAACCTGCCGGGAGACTGGCGCGAACAGCTGGCAGCCGGTTATTCAATCGATCCGTTCCTGAAGACCGAGCGCTTCGAATCGGCTGACGAATCGGTGCGCTACCTGTTCACGCTCCATGACGGCAAGCAGACCGAGGCGGTGTACATGCCGTACCTGAACCGCCGCACCATCTGCATTTCCAGCATGGTCGGCTGCCCCGCCGGCTGCGCCTTCTGCGCCACCGGTGCGATGGGCTTCGGTCGCAACCTGACTGTCGCAGAGATCGTGGGTCAGCTGCTGGCCGTGGCCTGGGAAGAGAACATTCCGCCCCAGACCATCCGCAACATCGTGCTGATGGGGATGGGCGAAGCGCTGCTCAATTACCGCAACGCTCTTGCCGCCATCCGCATCTGGACGGACGCTCGCGGCCTGGACATGTCGCCCCGGCGCATCACCCTGTCGACGGTCGGCCTGCCCAACAAGATCCGCCAGCTCATCGATGAGGGCATGCCGCTCACCCTGGCGGTCAGCCTGCACGCTCCGGATGAGGAAACCCGCCGGCAGATCATCCCGACGGCCCATGCCCATTCAATCGAGGACATCATGGCTTCGCTGCACGAGTGGCAGGAGAAAATCCGCCGCCGCGTGACGATTGAATACACGATGCTAGAGGGCATCAATGACAACGAATGGCAGGCTGTGCAGCTGGCGCAAAGGCTTGAGGGCCTGAACAGCCACGTGAACCTGATTCCGTTCAATGCCTGGGGTGCGTCTGAGTTCAGCTCCAGTTCACGGACCGTGATTGACACTTTCCGTGCGGAGCTGGAGGCCCGCGGGGTTTCGGTTTCCGTGCGTTTCAGCAGGGGACAGGATGCCGGTGCTGCCTGCGGTCAGCTGTCCCTGCAGCGGATTTCACACGAAACCCTGCCGCTGGCGTATTAGACTTGACGGTAATGTGTCTGATTTCGTGCGGCTCCAGGGCAGTCAACCGGTGCCGGCACCAGGCCTTGACCCCGGTTGCTTCAAACCGGCAGGGCACTCGTCTGGAGGCGGGGAATGCTCACCGTTGAACCGAACAAACTGATGAAGAACGCCCGCCCACTGTTTGCGGCACTGCTTGCAGGCGCCGCCATGTTCCTGAGTGCGGCTGCCGCCCAGACCGCCCCGACAGCGGAACTCCGCGCACAGGTCGAGCAGAACAGCAGTGACACCGGCGCCTGGGTGCGGCTTGGTGACGCCTATCTGAACCAGGGCGAATTCGAGGCTGCCCGTGCTGCCTACCAGGAAGCCATCGCTCTTGACTACCGGCTGGGAGACGCCCACTTCGGCCTCGGACTTGCCGAGTACAACCGTGGTGACTACCAGGCTGCCCTGTTCTCTTTCTCCGAGGTGGCAAGGCTCTACCCTGAGCGTTTCGACGGACACTACAACCTCGCGGTCACCCGTGCCCGGCTGCGCATGCATGCCGAAGCTGCGGACGCTTTCCGTGCGGCGCTGGAAAACACTGCGCCCGAGGCAACTTACGAAGATGAATTCAACGCACTGCTCGGACTTGCGGGTCAGCTGAAGCTGACCGGGGACTTCAGCGGCGCCGCAGATGCCTACGCCCAGGCGGTTGAATTCGAACCGGAAGACCGCGACGTCCGCTTCCAGCATGCCGAGGCCCTTTACCGTGCAGGCCAGGGCCTGGAAGCATTGCCGCTTCTCACGGACCTTGACGACGCCGACAACGAGGATTACCGGGTGCCGTCACTCATTGCCGACATCTATCTGGAGCAGGGGCAGACTGACTACGCCCTGAGCTCACTGCAGCGCGCCATCCGCAAGGCGGAGGACAACGGCAGTGCCAGCGTGCAGGCCGGCGTCCACATCAAGCTGGGTCTGCTGCAGCGCCAACTGGGCCGCGCCGATGCTGCCCTGGCCTCGTTCCAGCGCGCAGCCACTGTTGATCCTGCCTCGTGGCAGGCGCATTACAATCTGGGTCTCAGCTACCTTGAGGGCGGCCGCACCGCCGAAGCGATCGGCCCGCTGGAAACGGCAGTGGTGCAGGCGCCCGTAAGTGGCGAGGCACGTCTGGCGCTTGCTACGGCCTACGACCAGTCCGCTGACGCTGAAGGTGCCCTGGAGCAGGCCCAGAGCGCACTCGGACTGCTGAACGACGAGCAGCTGCAGGCGCAGGCCCGCTTCCTGGTGGGCCGTTCGCACTACCGTCTCGGTGACTACCGGACCGCAGGGACCGAACTGGCCAGCGTGGTCGAGGTCCGTCCCGGTGACGCCCAGGCCCAGCTGTGGGCCGGCCTTGCGGAATACCAGCTCGGCAACTACGGAGCGGCCATCCAGTATTACGAGCGTGCCGTGCAGCTGACGCCTGAAAGCCGTGAGGCGCGCGCCAACCTGGCAGCCGCCTACCTTGCAGACGCACGCTACCCGGATGCGGAGTTCATCTACCTCGAGCTGCTTGAAGCCAACCCGTCTGACGCCCACAGCCACTACAACCTCGGCTGGGCGCTGCTGTCGCAGAACCGCCGTACGGCTGCCCGCGAGGCATTCGAGGCCGCAAGCGCGCTTGAATACGCCGCGGCAGACGAGGCACTTGCCAGTTACTTCTGAACGGGCGGCAATCGGCCATTAAGGAACCGTCAAGCCGGAACTGCGCCCGTGACTGCCAAATCTCACCGGCGCAGTATTACAATGACTGAATGGACTGGATAAGGAGAAACTGGCCCGACCTGCTGATTGGCTTTGCCCTGCTGGCCGTTATCTCGGGAATCGTGGCCACCCTGCTGACCGGTGGCAGCTTTCTGCCGTTGGGCCGGGGAGCCCAGACGACTTCCCAGTCACCCGCTGCTCCGCAGCAATCATCCACCGCACCCGAACAGCCCGCGGCACCTGGCGCGCCTGACACGCTGGTTGACCCGCTCAACCAGCCTGACAATCAGGTGAGTGAACTGCCGCTTCTGCCGCAGATCGGTGGCGACCCGGCAGACCCCGGCACCGCAACCGAACCTGACGGACTGGCGGACGGACCGGTTGATCCTTTCAGCGATCTGCCGGCAGAACCTGATGACCAGCCGGCAGTCGTACCCCTGCGGCCCGGCGACAACGGCGACGCAGCTCCTGCCGCTCCGGCAGGCGCCCCCGCGGCTCCACAGGCAGCGGCAGCGCCCCAGGCTTCCCCGGAAGCACCGCCCGCGACTCCCGCCCAGACCGCACCGCAACAGGTGACAACCAGTGGCGAGGCGCCCAGTGAAGCCGTTCCTTACACCGTGGGTGTGGGTGCCTTCCGCAGCGCCGAGAACGCCAACCGCCAGGCCGATGTATTCCGGCAGGCCGGCTACCCGGTTGTGGTTGCGCAGCAGGACGACCTGACAGTGATCCTGCTCGGGCCGTACGCCAGCCAGTCCGAAGCCGACCGCGTTCGTGCTGCCGTAGCCAGCGGCGGATTCGATGTTTCCCCGATTGTCTACACCTACCAGGGTGAGGACGGTGCTGGCGCTGCTGAAGCTCCGGCCGCCTCCCCGGCTCCCGCTGCCACTCCGGCCCCGGCCGCAGAGCCTCCTGCCGCGTCACCGCAGCAGCCCACCACACCGGCTGCCGCACCGACCGCAACACAGGCCGGCCGTTATCTGCAGGTGGGTGCCTACTCGTCAAGTGAGAACGCAGGTGCTCAGGCGGACGTACTTACGGGCCTGGGCTATGCAGTGGTGCAGCAGCAGGATGGCCAGCTGATCCGGGTGCTGGTGGGCCCTTACGCCGAACCAGAACTGGGCGCTGCCCAGAACCGTCTGGCTGCACAGGGCATCGACAGCGTTCCGCGTTGATGCAGGATGCGGCTCCTCCGGCGACAATCAGCCGGCTGATCACCTACCTGCGTGCGGTTTCTGACCTGCTGGAACAGGGCATCAAAATCACCTCGAGCGAAGCGCTGGCCAGTGCAACGTACGTATCGGCCTTCCAGATCCGCAAGGACCTCGCGTATTTCGGAACGTTCGGAACGCGCGGCAGTGGCTATGACGTACAAGTGGTGCATGAGCGCCTTCGTGGAATCCTCGGACTCACCACCGTCTACAAGGTGGGCATCGTCGGCCTGGGCCGCCTCGGGCAGGCCCTCACCGATTACCCGGCATTCGGCCAGTACGGCTTCAGCATCCGGGCACTGTTCGACCGGGATCCGGACCGCATCGGCCAGACATTCGGCGGTGTCACGGTCACGCCATCCGATGACATGGCGCACACCGTCGCCCGACACGGCATCGAAATGATGCTGATAACCGTCCCGGTGCAGGCGGCGCAACCGGTTGCGGATCAGGTCGTGCACAGTGGTGTGAAAGCGATACTGAACTTCGCGCCGGTCGTGCTGAACGTGCCTGAAGACGTGTCCGTCGAATCGGTTGATTTCCTCGCCGGACTGAAACGACTCTCATACCATCTGCGTGGCCTGCCCGTCCTGAAGGCGGCCAGCCGGCAGCAGCCTGTATAATCAGGCCCGTGCGTGATAATGGCAGCTGAACTGGCTCGGTTTGACGAGTATCTTGAGGCGGAACTCCACAGCGACCCGGAACTGCTCGGCCGGATTGGTCTCGAGCTCATCCAGGCTGGCGGCAAACGGGTCCGGCCGCGCTTCGCGCTGCTGGCTTCCCGGATTCTCGGCACGGACGAGGAACACGGTCTGGCTGTCGCTGTCGCGGTGGAGCTGCTCCACACCGCTTCCCTTCTTCATGACGACCTGATTGACGAATCGGAGACAAGGCGCGGCCAGGTGGCTGCCCATCGCCGTTTCGGCAACACGGTCAGCATCATGGCCGGCGACTTTCTGCTGGCCAAGGTACTGAAAGTGCTGGCCCGCACGGGCAATCATGACTTCACGATGTTGCTCAGCGACGCCGCAACCGCCATATGCGAGGCCGAAATCCGGCAGTACCAGGTGGCGCAGTCAGGTGAGTATTCATTCAGCAGCTACCTGTCGATAATTGAGGGCAAGACGGCCGTGCTTTTCAGCGCTGCGGTTGAGGGCGTCGCCATCCTGGCTGATGTATCCCCGGAGGAACGTGCGGCGCTGAAGGATTTCGGCCTGCACTACGGCCGGGCATTCCAGATGCAGGACGATTACCTGGATCTGCTGGCTGATGAGGCTGCCCTGGGCAAGCCGGTCGGCAATGACCTGGTTGAGGGCAAGGTGACCTGGCCCGTACTGTTGCTGCTGGAGCAGGACAACAATGAAGCTGCGGCAATCGTGGAACGCCGGGCCTCACATGAAGGTGACGTCGGGCGGATGGCCCGGCTCGTCAGAGAATCAGGTGCTGCTGAGGCAACACTTGCGCGGATAGCCGAAGAATCACGACTTGCCGCCGAAGCGCTGAGCCGCTTCCCGGAATCTGAGGCGCGTTCACAGCTGCTTGAACTGGCCGGTACTGAAACTGCCCGTTCCCGCTGATGTCCGCGCAGCCCGCCTGATAGCGCGCAGGAAAGATGGTGTCTGAGTGACAAACAAAACCAGCCAGCTGGACCGGAAGACGGTGCTGGATTTCTTCGCGGCAAATCCTGAGCGCCCCTGGCATGAGCAGGACATTGGCCGCAAACTGAACCTTGATGACCGCAGCGAGCTGCGCACACTGCTGAATGACCTGACTGAGGAAGGCGCGCTGATCCGCACCCGCCGCCGCACCTACGGCATGCCGGAGGAAATGAATCTGCTGATCGGCCGTCTGCAGGTGACTTCAGGCGGAAACGGCTTCGTGATACTGGACGAGGGCGGCGACGACCTGTTCGTTCCCTCTGACAGCCTTTACGGCGGCTGGGACGGTGACCGCGTCATGGCCCGGCCCAATGCGGAACGGGGCGACGGCAACCGCCAGGCTGCCGAGATCGTGCGCGTGCTGGAACGCAAGCATCGGCGCGTGGTCGGGACCCTTGAGTATTCCCAGGGTTACGCGATCCTGCGACCGGACAGTGCCCGCCTGGGTCACCGCATCCTGCTTGAGCCTGACAGCGTGGGCGAGCTGGAGGCCGGCAGCCGCCTTGTTGCCAGCCTGGTCTGGCCGGAGGAATCCGGTGAGAAGGACCCGTTCGGAACTGTTGAGGAATATCTGGGTGAAGGCGACGATCCCGAGATCGAGACCCGGGCTGTCATCATCAAATTCGGCCTGCACCAGGAGTTCGGCGAGGACGCCCGCAAGGAAGCTGCCGCCATACCGGAACAGGTAACGGAGGCCGAAACAAAGGGCCGCCTGGATCTGCGCAAGCTCACGACATTCACGATTGACGGCGCTGACGCACGTGACTTCGATGACGCCATCTCAGTCGAGCGGCTCCGCGGCAAGGACCAGACCGGCCGGTTCCGGGTCGGAATCCACATTGCCGATGTGAGCCATTACGTCCAGGAGGGAAGTGCACTGGACAGGGAAGCAACGGAACGCGCCACCAGCGTTTACCTTCCCAACATGGTGCTGCCGATGCTGCCCGAGGAACTGTCCAACGGAATCTGCTCCCTCGTGGAAGGGCAGGACCGGCTGGCACTGTCGGTGCTGGTTGACCTCGACCGCAAGGGCAAGGTCCATGCGGTCAGTTTCAAGTCAACCGCCATCCGCTCTGATGCCCGGCTTACCTATGACGAAGTACAGGAATTCAGTGACGGTGGCCGCATGCCCATGGGCCGCCGCAAGCTGGAACGTGACCTGCGTCTCCTGCTTGACGTGACCCAGCTGCTCAGGAAAGAGCGTTTCGCTGACGGTGCCCTTGACTTCGACCTGCCGGAAGCGCGGGTCGAGCTAGGAGAGGACGGGGAACTCGAGGTCAAGCCGATCCGCAGCAATCAGGCAAGGCAGCTCGTAGAGGAACTGATGCTGCTGGCCAACCGCCAGGTTGCCGCAGAGTTCGGCAAGAGACGCATTCCCGGTCTGTTCCGGGTGCACGAGGACCCCAGCGAAGACAGGCTTGAGACCCTGGTGAGGGCCGCCGGTCGCCTCGGTTACGTCCTGGACCAGGACAACATCACGCCGACCGAGCTGCAGAAGCTGCTCAGTTCAGCTGCCGGCAAGCCTGAAGCGCCGCTCATCAACATGCTGGTGCTGCGCAGTCTCAAGCAGGCGCGTTACTCCGCGGAAGACCTGGGCCATTTCGGACTTGGGTTCGAGAATTACCTGCATTTCACCAGCCCCATCAGGCGCTACCCTGACCTTGTGGTTCACCGGGTGATGCGCAGCATGCTGCTGCAGCGTCCCAAGAAAGGCGAGAAAGCCCGTCTGGAGGCCGAACTGCCGGCCCTTGGTGAACACACCAGTGAACGCGAACGGGCTGCCGAGGACGCCGAGCGCGACCTGACCCGCTACTTCCACGCGAAGTGGGCCCAGGGCCATGTCGGCGAGATTTTCAGCGCCACGGTTGTCGGCGTCACCAACTTCGGGATGTTCCTCTCCCTGCCCAACGGGGTGGAGGGCCTGCTTCACGTGAGCAACCTCGAGGACGATTACTACATGTACTTCGAGGACTCACTGATGCTGATGGGCAAGCACACCCGCCGCAAATTCCGCTTCGGTGACCGGGTCGAGGTGCGCATTCTCAACAGCAGCCCGGCCAACCGCCAGATCGACCTGATACCGGCGGCCATGGACATGCCCGACGCCGACAGCAGCGAAGAAACGGAAGAGGCCGAACAGCAACAGCGTCCGGCCCGCCGCGGCAAGAAGCCACAGCAGCCGACTGACCGGCAGCCGGCAGCCAAGCAGGCTGGTGGCAGGCAGGGCAAGAAGCAGGAGGCCCCAGCAGCGGCCGCCAAGGCTGAGCCCAGGCCGGAACCGAAAGCAGATCCTGCTGGAGCCGCAGGGGACAAGCCAGAACAGCGCAAGAAGTCACGTCAGCGCCGCAAGACTGCCGCGGAGCCGGCAAAGGAAGCCGCACGCAGCAAGGACACTCCGTCAGCACCCGCGAAGTCCCCGGTGCGTCGTCGCCGCCGGCTGGTTTTCGGACCGAAGTCATGATGCCTCTCATGCTGCTGATAGGTGACGCTGGTACGATTGCTGTGACCATAAGAGCTGGAGGCCCCGGATGATTCAGGAACACAGATACTCACTTACGCGTGTGTGCCTGCGGCGTGGTGAACTCACCCTGCCGCGCAGCCTCAAGGATGTTTTCAGTGCGGACGGCCCTGTGACCGCCGTTGACAGCCTGACCGGAAACGAGCTTGAACTCCAACTGCAGGGGAACCGCGCGCTGAGCGGGCTGGGCACCTTCTTCCAGGAACACGGGCTTGATGTCAATGACAGCATCCTGATCCGCCGCGCCGACGACGGGGCCATCAGCCTGACGGCCCAGAAACGCGAGCGCAGGGAAGACTACAGCAGCAGCCGTGCGCGTGAACGGATTGTGGCGACCCTGCTGGAGAGTGCCCCGGTAACCGAAGCCGAAGCGCGTTCACTGCTGAAAGGCCTGCCGGCCGGCTACGACCTGGTTGGCCTGCTTGAGGAAAGCGGGGCTTTCCGGCTGAAGGGCGGCCGCTGGCACGATGCTGCGGACTTCCGGGAAGAAGAGTTCGAGCGGCAGGTGGATGAGGCACTGCTGCAGGCCGCCGCTCCGGTGTCCGGGGTGGACAGCGCGCCCGAAGCATCCGAGGTTGAGGAAGAAACACCTGCGATGAGTGCCGGCGGCTCGGAACTGCCACAGCGCCTGCTGGACCTTGGCTTCCTGGTGCAGGAAGCCGGCGCCTCAGCCTGGTTGCTCGACTCGGCGGCAGCCGGCAGCAGCGCCGGTGGTTTCCGCGTTCTGGCCTTCGAACTGGAAGGTGGCGTCCGGCTCGACTGGGCCGCCCTGCTCGAGCTGCGCCGCAACGTGGCCGCCGACTATCTGGCCGTGTTCGGACCGGAGGCCGATCTGAAGCCGCTGAGCGCACCCGCCGAATTGGCTCATGCCACACTGTGGCCGCTTGCCGCGCTTGACCGGGTCCTTGAAATCGCCCGTGACCTGCCGGTCGGTCCGGTGGACCTGGAAAGCCATTTCCGTCATGACGGACTGAGCAGCAAAGGCCTGGACCGCTTCGAGGGAACGGTCGGGGAGCGCATCCGGGAACGGGGCGCATTCTCCATGGTTCTGGCCAATCTGGCTGAATTTCAGGCAGGGGCAAGCTTCCGGCTTGAGGATGCCGCACGCGGCGTTGACCGTGAAGGCGCCAAAGCCGTGCTAGACCAGCTGGGCCGCTCGCCGTTCCAGCTGGTGGTGCAGCGTGATTCCAGCCAGTTCTACCTGAGGGCGGATGTCCGCACGGTCCTCAGGCAGCTGGCCGAATACTCGCGTTCACTGCAGGTTCAGATGCCGCAGTCGCGGCGTGAACTCTCAGTTCAGCGCGCCTGAGTCTCATTCAGTGACTGCAGTGCGTTGACGCTCACACGGGCGTCACGTGCTGCAGCAATCGCTTTCACAGTCCACTTTGCTGCCCGCAGTGTCGTCACCAGCGGGATTGCCTGTTCCAGCGCGCTGCGCAGTTCAGTCGTGTGCTCCGTGTCTACCAGCAGGTTGTAGTCACTGCCGGACTCCGTGGTTGTGAAGCCCAGTTCCCCGAACTCCGCAGCCAGCTCCTCAAGGTCCGGACCGATCAGCCTGACGGTACCCGAGTGCGGCAGCCGCACTCCTGCGCCCAGCTGCGCCTTGTAGTAGGCCATGTACGGGTCGAAGGCGATGCCCATGCTCTCGCCGGTTGATTTCATCTCTGCACCGAGCACCGGCAGGACGCCGGGGAACTTCAGGAACGGCAGCGTGACTTCCTTGACGCTGTAGTACTTCGGGCGCGGAGCCCTGGTGAAACCGATCTCCCTGAGCGTCCTGCCGGCTGCAATCAGCGCCGCGTACTTCGCCAGCGGATGGCCGATTGCCTTGGACAGGTAGGGGATGGTGCGGCTTGCGCGCGGGTTGGCTTCAATCACGAGCACCTCACCGCCGCGCACCAGGAACTGGTAGTTGACCAGGCCGCGCACGCCGATGGCTTCGGTCAGGCGCATGGTGTAGCTCTCGATGCGTGAGATGACCTGCGGTGACAGTGTCACCGGCGGCGTGATGCAGGCTGAGTCACCGGAATGGATGCCCGCACCCTCAATGTGCTCCATGATGCCCGCCACCACCGTCGTTTCGCCGTCCGAAATCGCGTCCACGTCCACCTCGATGGCGCCCTGGATGAAGTCGTCCACCAGGATTGACGGTTCGCCGGGAACAGCCGCATAGATGTCCTTCAGGTAACTGTCGAGCTCAGAGTCGCTGAACACTGCCTTCATTGCGCGTCCGCCGAGCACGTAGCTCGGCCTGATCATCACCGGGTAGCCGATGCGCCGGGCGAGTGCCCGCACGCCATCAGGTGAGGTGGCGATGCCACCCTCAGGCTGGGCAATATCCAGCTCGCTGCAGAGCCGGTGGAACTCGTCGCGGTCCTCTGCCCGGTTGATGGCTTCCGGAGCGGTGCCCCAGATCGGGACGCCGGCTGCCGCCAGGTCGTCGGCAAGCCGCAGGGGGGTCTGACCGCCCAGCTGCACGATGACGCCGACGGGCTGTTCCCGTTCAATCACGTTCAGAACGTCCTCGAGCGTCAGCGGTTCGAAGTAAAGCCGGTCGGCCGTGTCGTAGTCGGTGGAGACGGTCTCCGGGTTCGAGTTGATCATCACCGTTTCAAAGCCGGCTTCCTGCAGCGCCCAGGCGGCATGCACCGTGGCGTAGTCAAACTCGACGCCCTGGCCGATCCGGTTGGGGCCGGAGCCCAGGATCACGACGCGGTCGCGTTCGCCGGCCCGGACCTCGTCTTCCCATTCGTAGGTGCTGTAGTGATAAGGCGTGTAGGCTTCGAACTCCGCGGCGCAGGTATCAACCGTCTTGTAGACGGGCGCAGAGTGATGTTCGAGCCTCAGCGCGCGGATGTCCGCCGGAGGGGTGTCGGTGAGTGCGGCAATGTCCGTGTCGGCGAGGCCGATGCGCTTGATTTCGCGCCAGGTTTCCCACTTCCACTCCTGTGGGGCGGGCAGCCGCTTGATTTCCTCTTCAACCTGGATGATCTCGGACAGCTGGTGCAGGAACCACGGGTCGACCCGGGTGCGTTCAAACAGGTAATTGATGCTGTGTCCGCGCCGCAGCAGTTCGAGCATGGCTCCGAGGCGAGCCGGGTTGGGGGTCAGCAGGGCGACCAGCTCATTCTCGGAGAGCTGCGCGGTTTCGGTGCGCACATCAAGCTCGAGTGAGCGCATGGCCTTGAGCAGGCTTTCCTTGAAGGTCCGGCCGATTGACATGACCTCGCCGACCGAGCGCATCTGGGTGCCCAGGCCGGTGGTGACCTCAGGGAACTTCTCGAACGCAAAGCGGGGAATCTTCGTGACGACATAGTCGATGGCCGGCTCGAATGCCGCCTTTGTCTGACGGGTGATGTCGTTGGGCAGCTCGTCCAGGTGGTAGCCGACGGCGAGCAGCGCGGCAATCTTGGCAATCGGATAGCCGGTTGCCTTTGATGCCAGGGCCGAGGAGCGTGAGACACGCGGGTTCATCTCAATCACGATCGAGTCACCGTTGTCCGGGTTGATGGCGAACTGGATGTTGGAGCCGCCGGTCTCAACGCCGATTTCACGGATGATGCTGATCGCGTCGTTGCGCAGCTTCTGGTATTCCTTGTCTGACAGCGTCTGGGCCGGCGCAACCGTGATCGAGTCACCCGTATGCACGCCCATCGGATCAAAATTCTCGATTGAGCAGATGATGACGACAGTGTCGTTTATGTCGCGCATCACCTCAAGCTCGTATTCTTTCCAGCCGAGCAGTGACTGCTCCACCAGGACCGTGCCGACAGGGGAGTCATGCAGGCCCTGACGGATGATGCTGATGAACTCCGCTTCGTCATGGGCAATGCCGCCGCCGGTGCCGCCCAGCGTGAACGACGGACGGATGATGGCGGGGTAACCGACCTGCTCGACGAAGGACAGGGCCTCCTCGAGACTGGAGACCATGCGGCCGGTCGCGGACTTCAGGCCGATGCGCTCCATCGCCTGCTGGAACAGCTGGCGGTCCTCGCCCTTCTGGATCGCGTCGTAGTTGGCGCCGATGAGCTCGACGCCGTGCTTCTTCAGCAGACCGTTCTCATGGAGTGCCTTTGCCAGGTTGAGGGCGGTCTGGCCGCCGAGTGTCGGCAGGATGGCGTCGGGCTTTTCTGTCTCGATGACCTGCTCGATGTGTTCCATGGTGAGCGGCTCGATGTAGGTGCGGTCGGCAACCTCCGGATCGGTCATGATTGTGGCCGGGTTGGAGTTGACGAGCACCACGCGGTAACCGACGCTGCGCAGCGCCTTGCAGGCCTGCGTGCCCGAGTAATCGAATTCGGCTGCCTGGCCGATGACGATGGGCCCGGAACCGAGAATCATGATGGTATGTAAGTCGTTGCGTCTGGGCATTGCGTTCATCCCTGCCTGGCTCAGCTTCAGTGAGCAGAATTGCTGCTGCTGCCTGTGGACTTGCGCCCGTGGCCTGCTGCATCCAAACACAGACAATAACAGAAAATATCGCGTCCGCATGCGCCAGTGTGCATAGATATGAGAATGGGCGCATAAATTCAGTTTTTTGTGGGGGTCAGGCAGCACCGTGGGGGTTGTGACCAGCGTGGTATTCTCGTCCGGCAATGAATGTCGACCTGAGCGAGAACTCCCGGCAGCTTCTGCAAGACGAACGTGACCTGCTTTCAGATCTGCTGGTGCTGCTCGGCAAGGTCGAAGGCTCCGAGGCGGAGCTGAAGGATCTGCGCAACGCCATCGCCGACCTGGATGGCGCCTTCATGCTCGTTGTTGCCGGGGAATACAACGCGGGCAAATCCACACTGCTCAATTCGCTCCTGGGAATGCGGGTAATGCCCGAAGGCGTGACCCCGACAACCGACAAGGTGACCGTAATCACCTGGGGTGAGGAGATTTCCGAGGTGAGCCTCGGCGAGGAGCTGGTGCAGCGCACCGCTCCGGTACCGGTTCTCCGTGAGCTGTCCATCGTGGACACACCCGGAACGAACGCCATCATCCGGCGGCACCAGGAACTGACCGAACGGTTCATTCCCAGGGCCGACCTGGTCATCTTTGTCACCAGCGCAGACCGCCCCTACACTGAGAGCGAACGGCAGTTCCTCGAGCTGATCAGCAGCTGGGGCAAGAAGGTCGCCGTCATCATCAACAAGATCGACATCATCGAAACCGATGAGGAACGCGAACGGGTGGTCCGGTTCGTCAGCGAGAACGCCCGGGAAACCCTTGGCATCATTCCACCCGTCATGACCGTCTCGGCGCGCAGTGCTTTCCGGGCCCGGCTCGACGGCAACGAGGCCGCGCTCGAGGGCACTGGACTGCCTGAACTCGAGGCGCACATCCGCCAGATTCTTGAGGAGGGCGAACGGTTCCGGCTGAAGCTGCTCAATCCCCTCGGTGTCGCCTCACGGGTGCTCAAAGGGCTGGATCTCGAGCTGGGTAACCGGCAGGAACTGCTTGCCGGTGACCGCCGCACGCTGGAAGCAATTGACCGGCAGCGCGAGCAGTTCGACCGGGACATCCGGCGTGAGCTCGCCAACCATCTGAGCCGGTTCGACACGGTGCTGCTCGAGGTCGAACGGCGCGGTGACCATTTCCTCAACGAAACGGTCCAGTGGCGCAACGTCCTGGGACTGATGAACAGCGACAAGGTCCGCGAACAGTTCGAACAGCGCGTCATCCGTGGCTCGGACGAGGCGATTGATGAGGCAGTCAGCCAGCTGGTGGACTGGTTCATCGACCGGAACCTCTCCATGTGGGAAGACGTGATGGAGTACACCAACCAGCGCAGCCGCGCAGGTGACGAACGGATCGTCGGCAATGTCGGCGGCCGCTTCCAGTACGACCGTGCCAGCCTGCTCACCAACATGCGTGAGCGCATCCGCACCGTGATGGACGGCTACAACCGCCGCGAGGAAGCCCTGCGGCTCGCAGACGGGCTCCAGTCGGCCGTGGTCAGCTCGGGCCTGCTGCAGGTTGGCGGCATCGGCCTTGGCGCCGCTGTCCTGGCTTTCCTGTCGGGCGCCGCCGTGGACATCACGGGCATCACCGCCGGCCTGGCCATGGTCATCCTCGGCAGCACCATCCTTCCACGCAAGCGTGCCAAGGCAAAGAAGGAACTGCACGAGAAAATGCAGGAACTGCGCGACGGACTCGAAGTCAGCCTGACGGAACAGGTGCTGAAGGAACTTGATGCCACGGGCGACAAGCTCAGCGGCACGATTGCGCCTTACACCCGCTTTGTCCGCGGTGAGCTTGAGCGGCTCGAGGAGCTCAGGGCCGAACTGGAACGGCTTGGCGGCCGCCAGCAGAACCTGCGGACCCGCATCGGTTCCTGAGTCAGTTCACGGCCAGATGGACACCTCCTCGTAGACAGGCTCCAGTCCGCACTCCGCGGCGACCTCGAGCAGCAGCTGATCATGCTGCAGTTCACTCTGCTGCAGCGTCAGCAACCTGTGCAGCACCTCTGAAAGCTCAGACCTTAGGGCCGTTCCCCCGGCAGCTGATTCACTGATCAGCGCCAGCTCCAGCCGGGCAGACTCCCGGGCCAGTGACTCACTTCTGGCCAGCTGGTCCAGCATCAGCAGGAGCGACAGCAGCCGCAGCGGCTCAGCTTCCGCGAGCCGGTCGTATGCATCCTGGGCAGGAGGATCTGCCGTCCGCGTGTCAGGGCCGCGGATTGTGAGGCTCTGGGCGAAACCCGTCTGATTCAGATCCAGCTGCAGGCGCGGGTCCGAGTGATCAGCACGACTGATCCGGAGGCTGGCGTTCAGGCCAAGTGAAGCGTCCGGCTGAGCGGCAGCGGCACTGCTCAGGCTGACCTGCGCACCCATGTCGAGCTCGACCCTGAGCTGCTGCGCCAGGCGGGCGTGCTCAGCACCGAGACCGGCAAGGTCCTGCAGCAGTTCGAGGCGGCGTACCGCAGGACTGCCGCTCAGGCAGGTGACGAGTGGCTCGGAACCGGGGGAGAGCCGGGGACGGTAGTGCCGTTCAGGCAGTCTGCTGAAGCTGATTCCGGCGGCATTGAGTCTCAGGGCCAGCAATTCGGCATGATCAAGCGTGTCCCGCTCCAGAGCCTGTGCTTCGTGCCAGTGAAGCTCCGAGCGGGCTGCCTGTCCGGGACCGCCGGCAGGAAGCTGTTCCCAGTTCGCAAACCAGTCCTGCAGGATGTCCAGACGCTGCTGAGCCTGCTGCAGCCGCAGATAATCGGCGTGAAGCGGCAGCGCGGAACGGACCCGTTCGTCGGTGCGCTGGAGTGCATTCAGCTGGGCCTCGATCGCCGCCAGCCGGCTGGCTGTCTCAGCCTGTGGATCATGCAGCAGCACCGTCAGCGATGGCATCAGCGACAGGCGGCCCTGGCCCGTCTGGAACGAATGGTCAAGACGCTGGTGAATCTGCCAGCTGACGGATGGCCGGTCCACGGACTCTTCAGGCTGGTAGTGAACCTGCAGTGGCGGCAGCAGGGCAGGCTCAAGCTGCTGCGCACCTGCCGCTGCAATGAGCAGCAGGGACAGTGAGGTGGCCGCAGGAAGCAGCCACGCCAGGATGTGCCGGCTCATTCGCCAGGAACCGGATAGGTGTTCCGGTAAAGCAGCAGGTGCCAGTCGACTCCGCCCTCCCGGAAAGCTACGACCGGCGCGAACTCGAGCACATTGGAGTGGTGGAACAGTTCAGGCTGCACGAAACCATCGCCGGTCAGTGCAATCTGCACCTGGGCATCGGGCTCCAGAGTCATCGTGCGTTCCCTGAAACTGAACGGCTCGAATGGAGTCCCGGAGTCGGCTTCGTGGCCGGCCTCACCGCTGAACCAGGACAGGTCGGGGTCAACCTCAGGACTGACGGGTGGAATATCTTCGCGGACGAACAGCCGGCCCGTGGCCACTGTTTCCGGTGCGTAACGGAAGCCGGTCAGCTCAATGGCTTGAGTGCCGGTATTGTGCAGCACGAAGGCCATCACCTCAGGGTCCCCCTTGGTCTGCACCACCCTGGTCTGCAGGGGCATGTCGGGATGCGGATTGATCCAGAGCACCTCAACAGGACCCACAGTCAGCTCCTGCTGCCCCGAACCGTAATCCAGCAGGATGCTGCTGAAACTCACACTGTCGCCCGGCTGGCCTTTGAACTGCAGTTCGATTTCGTTGGCCAGCAGGTTGAAAGCGACATGGGTGAGTTCAGCAGCTGGCACTTGCACGGACGGCAGTCTCGTTGCTGACAGTGCTTCCGCGGCGACGATCCGCACTGCCCCGGGTGCTCCAGGTTCAATCACCACCATCTGCCAGGCCGGGAAAGGGGACACGTCAGCAGCCAGGGCAGCCGTACAGAGAAGCAGCAGGGGAATTATGGTCCGGAAACTGCGGATTGATTTCATGCATTACTCCCTTTTGGGTTGCTGGCTGCCTCCAAAGGCAGCCAGCAGTTGATCCCGGTGACCTGTCAGAGTGGCGAGCTGAAGAATGACTCGGACGGATGGGTCTTGGAAGCGGTGACCAGGCCGGATGACAGTGACTGGCGGCTGCCGTCACTCCAGTCCTGGAAGCGGGTGAAGGTGTAGTGATAGCGCGTGGTCGGGTGGGCCACGAAGTGGATCAGCCAGGTGCGGGGCGGCACAACGGTTGTTGCAGCGCGTGTGGTCGTGTTGTCGTACGAGGAGCCGATTGTGGCGGTGACGATGCCGCGTGGTATTCCGCCACCTATGGACCAGCTGAACGTCTGACGGGTGGTCACCTGATAGTTGACAGTAATGTTGCGGTTCGTGGCGTTCTGGTACTCATAGACGACTTGCCGGCCCGGATTGGTGACAGAGATGCGCTGGGTGCCCGTGTGTTCCCAGTAGGTACTGCCGATGCGGTAGGGCGGTTGGGGTTCCGGTTCGGGCTCAGCCGGATCCGACGTACAGGTGGTGCAGGCGCCGCCGGTGACTGTGTGCAGGGCCTCGACTGCAGCGACTCTGATGCCGGTTGCAGCCGGTGCCGCGAAAGCGGACAGGGGCAGCTGGGAAATGATCAGAATTGCTGCGACAATCAAACGGAGTTTACTCATGACAACCTCCCGGTGTTCCGAAGTGGCGCACGGCTGGCCAGCAATGTCGCGTAGGGCCAGTATGGCTGCGGACGAGTGAGTCCGCTACGGGGAAATGCCTAGTCAGTCACAGCTGCGCTCCAGAGTGCCGTCAATCGGCTCCAGGGCGCCCGGAACCTGTTGCAACGTTGTAGACTCGGCCCTTATGAGCGCAGAGTCGAAACGGCGTATCGCCTACCAGGGAGTGCCCGGGGCATTCAGTCAGTCAGCAGTGCTGCAGTTCGCGCCTGACGCCGAAGCGGTCGGCTTTCCGACCTTCCGGGATGCGTTCATGGCGGCAACGTCCGGTGAGTTCACCCACGTGTGCCTGCCCGTGGAGAACAGTCTGGCAGGCTCGATCAACCAGTCGTACGATCTGCTGCGTGATTCGGTGCTGCACGTGGTTTCCGAGCAGATCGTGCGGGTCCGGCACAACCTGCTGGCAAGACAGGGCGTGAAGCTGAAGGACGTGACGCAGGTTTACTCCCACCCCCAGGCACTCGAGCAGTGCGCCGGCTTCCTGGCCCGCAACGGCATGGAAGCGGTGGTTGATTTCGATACCGCCGGCGCAGCCAAGCTGCTGTCCGAAAACGGCGGTGAGGGCAAAGCGGCGATAGCCAGTCTCGCGGCCGCGGAGGAGTACGGCCTGGAGGTGCTTGCCAGGGACATTGAGGACCTGGAGTTCAACTTCACCCGCTTTTTTGTCCTCGGACCGGACGAGGCTGTGCCGGCAGAGGGACCGCGCAAGTCCAGCCTGATTATCGCCACCAAGCACAGGCCGGGTGACCTGGTGGAATGCCTGGAGCAGTTCCCGAAGCACGGCGTCAACATGACAAAGCTCGAGAGCCGGCCCAGACGGGACAAGCCCTGGAGCTACCTGTTCTACATCGACATTGAGGGTGACATCAGTGACCCCAATGTCGCGGCAGCCCTGACGGGAATAATGCGCAAGGCAGCGATGATGAAATTCCTCGGTTCATACCCGGCTGCAGCAGTACAGCTTTAACAGACAGTATTGTAATAACGTACGGTCTGGAGTACGGAACCCCGTTTGCAACACGTTACAATTGCAGCCGGGAGATGGATTATGGCTCTTGACGGCCCCGTTCGGCAACAACTCGAGGAGTTCAGGCGCAGGTTCGGTCAGCTGGTCGATCTTGGCCAGGCGGCTGCGCTGCTGAGCTGGGACCAGCAGACCGGAATGCCCGCTGCGGCAAGCGGTCAGCGTGCCTGGCAGTCAGGCACGCTGGCTGAGGTGCTGCACGAGAAACTGACTGACAGCAGGAACGGCGAGCTGCTTGCGGCGCTCTCGGAAGTGAGCGACCGGCTTGAGCCGGCTGACGCAGCCGCCGTGCGCGTCTCGCTCCGTGAGTACGAGCGGGCGCTGAAACTGCCTGCGGAGCTAGTGCGTGAGCTCAGCCACAACCAGGCTGAAGGTCAGGCGGTATGGCAGGAAGCGCGTGCCAGAAACGATTTCGGCAGCTTCCTTCCCGTCCTTGAACAGGGCCTGGAGCTGCAGCGCCGCCAGGCTGACCTGCTCGGATACGAAGAGCATCCCTATGACGCTTTGCTGGAAGGATTCGAACCGGGTGCAACCACGGCAATGGTCCGCTCGGTCTTTGAACCGCTGCGCGACGAGACGGTGAGGCTGCTGGGCGCAATCCGGGACTCGGATGCCGGACTCTCCGATGAGGTGCTCAGGCGCAGCTGGCCCGAGGAGCTGCAGGAGCAGTTCAGCCGCGAAGTGGCCAGTCAGTTCGGTTTTGATTTTCTGCGGGGCCGCCTTGACCGGGCAGTGCACCCGTTCGCCACCAGCTTCGGCAACCGTGACGTGCGCATAACCACCCGGTATGACCGCAATTTCCTGAGCACGGCCCTGTTCGGCACCCTTCACGAGGCCGGACACGGCATGTATGAACAGGGCATAGCGGACGAGCACAGCCGCAGCCTTGCGGGAATGACCAATAGCCTGGCAGTGCATGAGAGCCAGAGCAGGCTCTGGGAGAACCTGATCGGCCGCAGTGACGTGTTCTGGGAGTTCGCCTGGCCGAGGCTGCAGGAGCTGTTCGCGGATGTGCTTGGATCTACCGGCCGTGAAGAGTTCCACCAGGCGGTCAACACCGTCAGTCCCAGCCTCATCCGGGTCGAGGCAGACGAAGTCACCTACAACCTGCACATCATGGTCCGTTTCGAACTGGAACTGGCCCTGATCGAAGGAAGCCTCAAGGCAAGTGACCTGCCGCAGGCATGGAACGAGCGCTACCGGGACTACCTGGGCGTGACACCGGACAATGACGCGGAAGGCTGTCTGCAGGACGTGCACTGGTCAGCGGGACTGTTCGGTTACTTCCCGACCTATTCGCTGGGCAACCTCATGAGCGTGCAGCTTCTGGACGCCCACCGCCTTGAAAACCCGGACCTTGACGGCCAGATCAGAAACGGCGACTTCAGCCGGCTCCACTCCTGGCTCACAAATAACGTTCACCGGCACGGTGCCGCCCTCAACGCGGATGAGATACTGAATCAGGC